>NZ_RCSQ01000267.1:0-1062 GCF_004103255.1 Pseudoalteromonas sp. PS5 | reverse complement strand
AATTAAGCGAATTGGTATAAAACGCGTGGCTATAGTTGAGGGGGAGAAATAGATGCAAATAAAAAGCAGGCAGCTAGTTATTTTTTTATTGTTAATAATGCTGGTGTTGGCCAGTTGGCTGCCGCCATTTAACGCTGCGATGATGGCGTTTATTGACGAAGCGTTACTTCAGTCTTCATTGGTCTATGCTTCTGCTCGTACCGTGAATGGTGCGATTTCTTTGCTGCAATCGGCAGAACTCGGCATAGGCGTAGCGAGTATTCAGCCTGCTCAGTTGCTCGATCCTATCAATGACTTAGCAGAATACATATCTAATGTAATGCAGCTGGCGATAGGCTCACTGTTGATTCAACGAATTCTATACTCTATTTCAACCCATGTTATGTTTAGTATCGCGTTTACGGTAACCGTGGTTGGTTACATAGTGTGCTCGTACATGGGGCTTTGGCAACATGTGCGAACTAAAATACTAGCGACTATGATATTGATCCGGTTTTTAGTACCTTTCGTTATTTTATCGACAGGCGTCACCAGTCAGTTGTTGTTAGATAATGAAATAGATAAACAAAACCAAGTTGTCTCTAGTAGTGTTGATGTATTTCAATCACAGGCGACGCAGACCAGCAGCCAAAGTGCTAGGTTAAAGTCCAAGGTCACTGAGCAAAAACAAACACATCGTGGGCATATTGAACAACTAACCAATCAACAAATTCAGCTGCACGGTGAAGCGACTGAGCTCAGCGCACAACTTCAAGCACTATCAAAAGACATTGAAGCAGCGCAAGCTAATCGCAGTTTGTCACAGTGGCTAACATTTACTAAAAGTGAAGAAGCTAAGCCACTTATAGAGAAGCAGCAACAACTAGACAGTAAAAAGGCAAAGCTAGATAACCAAATCGCACTCATTAATAGAGAGAAAGACCAACATCAACAAGCTATTAATGAATTAAATGAGCAGCTTCAAGGTGATACAGAAGGCACACTCAGTCGAGCAATTAAAGCGGTATCTGGTGGAATTACTGATATGCTTAATGCCGCAGAGTCTTTATTTATTGACTTTTT
>NZ_RCSQ01000266.1:0-794 GCF_004103255.1 Pseudoalteromonas sp. PS5 | reverse complement strand
CTGCGGGAGGCGCGACCAAAAAATTAGACATTACGCCCCCTTAGGAACGGGTTTCAATCCACGCGCCTGCGGGAGGCGCGACCAATATCAAACTCCCAATATGCGCCTTCGTTGTCGTTTCAATCCACGCGCCTGCGGGAGGCGCGACCCCAACTCACGGAAACCAGATTTTTATTAACTTAGTTTCAATCCACGCGCCTGCGGGAGGCGCGACCGAGTGTCTGACCATGAGTTTCCAGAGTTGATTTCGTTTCAATCCACGCGCCTGCGGGAGGCGCGACGCAATAAACGAACCGCAACCATTCGCACCAAGCGTTTCAATCCACGCGCCTGCGGGAGGCGCGACCGTGACGATATGCAATTGTTACTAACATAGTATAGTTTCAATCCACGCGCCTGCGGGAGGCGCGACGATTAATTCTTCATCGGGCGTAATTTCCGGCACGTTTCAATCCACGCGCCTGCGGGAGGCGCGACCAAATCTGACTTAAAAGCCTATATCGATGAGTTAGTTTCAATCCACGCGCCTGCGGGAGGCGCGACAAGTTACTAGACAGCTGCCTCAGGGTGTTGAAGTGTTTCAATCCACGCGCCTGCGGGAGGCGCGACATGCAAATCTCACAGTAACTCTTTTTGATGATGGGTTTCAATCCACGCGCCTGCGGGAGGCGCGACGACCTCAGAGTTTATAAATGACTTTGCTGCCTGGTTTCAATCCACGCGCCTGCGGGAGGCGCGACTAACGGTTTTTAGAGATATGACGTAGCTTGCCAGCGTTTCAATCCACGCGCCTG
>NZ_RCSQ01000265.1:0-718 GCF_004103255.1 Pseudoalteromonas sp. PS5 | reverse complement strand
TTTTTAAGCTCTTCGTTATTTGGCAATACGCCCGGATCAGCTGGGAAATCACTTGCTCGGATGGAAAGCACCTTGATTTTTGGATCCCTTGGTAGCGGTACGCGGCGGTGATCCAATGTAATAATATGATCAGCAAATGTAGCACCATGATTGATAAGCCATGCGGATATATCTCCACCATTGGAATGTCCAATAAGCAATACTTTATCGAAGTTATACGCTGGAAGCTGAGTTTTAAAATGGGCGCGAATAAAAGATAAGGTGTCTGCACCTCTTTGCCAATTTTCAGCGCGTGTTTCGTATAAGTTACCTTCTACAGACAGCGGTGGATCGCTTGGTAATTCGTGTCCAACCGCGACGACTAAATAACCGGCTCGATTGAGCGTTTTCGTCAAAAATTGGTAGTCTTTATGCGACACTCCATACCCTGCACTTAACATTGCAACGGCGCAGCGAGCAGTGGATGAGCAGTTAACCGCGTTATCAGGAAAGTAGGTTTCAATGGGGATCTCTCTATCACGAGAGGGATCTGTTACTGTTTGTGCAAGTGAACAAAAAGGTAGAAAAAATAAGTAACTTACTAACGCTCTGAACATGTATGCAGTCCTAAAAATGGCGGCGTCTAATTGCTACGCCGCCTTTGGTTGGTGATTAATATCAATTAGCCTTAATACTTGCTCAATTTGAAAGAGTAAACCTGACGCTAACCGCGTTAAAA
>NZ_RCSQ01000264.1:0-1624 GCF_004103255.1 Pseudoalteromonas sp. PS5 | reverse complement strand
TTGTCGATAACTAGGCAAAATTTTTGATATTGTTCTAAATGAGAAATTTTTAACGCTGTTAGCGTCAGATTTACTCCTTCAAATTGAGCAAGTATTAAGTCAAATTGGTATCAATATTCAAAGTACGAAATTATTAAGACTTATAGACTCGGGAGAACTTACATGGATTTAGTCACATTTATCATTGAATACCTTTTTACTATTCAAGCATTTTTGCTGATTTTTGTCGTTGTCGTACTTAAAGGGAGTATCAAATTTGTGCCACAAAACCGAGCGTGGATTATTGAACGTTTCGGTAAATACCAATCTACCAAAGAAGCTGGCCTTAATTTTATCCTGCCATTTATTGACCGCGTTGCCGCTGATAGAAGTTTAAAAGAGCAGGCTGTTGATGTACCTTCGCAATCGGCTATCACCAAAGACAATATCTCACTGATTGTTGATGGCGTGCTTTACTTCAGAGTGCTAGACCCTTACAAAGCAACTTACGGTGTGGACGACTATATTTTTGCGGTAACACAACTTGCGCAAACCACCATGCGAAGTGAATTAGGCAAAATGGAACTAGACAAAACCTTTGAAGAGCGAGACCTACTGAATACCAATATTGTCGCAGCCATTAATTCAGCATCTGATCCGTGGGGGATCCAAGTATTACGCTACGAGATCAAAGATATTGTACCGCCAAATTCGGTAATGGAAGCAATGGAAGCGCAAATGAAAGCTGAACGTGTAAAACGCGCTCAAATTTTAGAGTCGGAAGGTGACCGCCAGGCTGCTATCAATGTTGCAGAAGGTAAGAAACAAGCACAAGTGCTGGCTGCTGAAGCAGAAAAAGCAGAACAAATCTTACGAGCAGAAGGTGAGGCAAAAGCCATCATTGCCGTTGCTGATGCTCAAGCAGAGGCACTCAGAAAGGTGGGTGAAGCAGCAAACACTGACGAAGGGCAAAAAGCGATCCAGCTCGACTTAGCAACAAAAGCAATTGCAGCAAAAGAAGCGATTGCTAAAGAGTCTTCGGTGGTCTTACTTCCTGATAATGGAACCGATGCCAGCTCATTAGTTGCCCAAGGCATGTCAATTATCAACTCATTGAACAAAAAACAAGGGTGATCTTCATGGCCTTTTTACTTGAACATTTAGCTCAAGCTTTAATTATTGTTGGGATCGGCTGCCTAATTATTGAAGTGACGGTGCTAGGCTTTGCCACTTTTGTATTGTTTTTTCTAGGCTTATCTTTAGTCATAAGTGGTGGATTAATGTATGCAGAGTTGCTAGAGCAAACTTGGCTTACCGCACTGTGGTTTAATGCTTTAGTTACAACGTTATTGGCTATTTTTTTATGGAAGCCACTCAAACGAATGCAGGAAGTTACCGACAACAAAGAGGTAAAGAGCGACTTTGCAGAGCTTACTTTTACATTAGAAAAGGATCTCAACACAGACAGCCGAATATTCCACAATTATTCAGGGATTGCTTGGCAACTAAAAAGTAAGCAGCCAATTAGCGCAGGAACAGAAGTCAAAGTAGTAAAAAAAGAAGTTGGTGCGTTTTGGGTGGAGCCTAACTAAAACCAAGTTGTCAGAAAGCCGACGCAATTTTATAAAGTTATACCAATTTTCTT
>NZ_RCSQ01000263.1:0-2293 GCF_004103255.1 Pseudoalteromonas sp. PS5 | reverse complement strand
TTAAGTCAAATTGGTATTAGCAATAGTAAGCTTCAACAGTCCCTTTTGACTTCAGTAGCAAAGGCTGACCACGACGGTCTAATGCCTTTGGTGATGCTACCTTAATCCAGCCTTCGCTGATGCAGTATTCTTCAACATCAGTGCGCTCTTTACCATTAAAACGAATGCCAATGTGGTGTTCTAGTACTTCTTTTGCGTAATGTGGACTACGAGGGTTGATAGAAAGCCTATCTGGTAATGCTGGTTTTTCAGTTGAATCTGTCATTTTGTTTCTTCAATTATTTAAGCATGCTGTATTGTAGGTAATCGTATCGACCTGCTCAATAGCGGTCGACCTAAATTTTGACAAAACTCTGCTTAACCAAACATCAAGCGTTAACATCAACAATAACGCGCCCTCTTACTTTGCCATCAAGCAAGTCCGCTGCTGCGGCAATCACCTCATTCAACGTAATTTCATGGGCAATCATATTGAGTTTATTTAATTCAAGCTCGCTTGCTAATCGCTGCCATGCTTCAATTCTTAACGCTTTGGGGCACATCACACTGTCAATACCTGCCAACGTCACCCCCCGTAAAATAAAAGGCGCCACTGTAGCAGGTAAATCCATACCACCAGCTAACCCACAAGCAGCAACTACACCACCATATTGTGTGCTAGCACAGGCGTTTGCTAAAACGTGTGAACCAACTACATCTACCACTCCTGCCCAACGCTCTTTCGCAAGTGGCTTTCCAACTCCTTCTAACTCACTGCGATGGATCACATTTTGCGCACCAAGCTGGCTAAGAAATTGAGCTTCTTGCTCTACCCGCCCGCTTAGCGCCGTAACACTGAAGCCAAGCTTTGATAAAATAGCGACGGCAACACTTCCTACGCCCCCTGCTGCACCAGTCACAAGTATCTCGCCTCGTTCAGGTGTCACACCATGGCGTTCAAGCGCCATCACACATAACATTGCGGTGTACCCTGCGGTGCCGATAGCCATCGCATCTTTTGCCTCAAATTGAGTCGGCAAAGGAACCAACCAGTCACCGTTCACTCGCGCTTTTTGTGCCAGACCTCCCCAGTGCTTTTCACCTACTCCCCAACCATTAAGGATCACAAGTTGTCCAGGCTGATAATCGGGATGCGACGAAGTAGATACTTTCCCCACAAAATCGATACCAGGAACCATAGGAAAGTGCCTAACTACGGGAGACTTGCCAGTAATAGCTAACGCATCTTTGTAGTTTAGCGTTGAGTACAACACGTCTATATCAACGTCTCCTGGCATGAGTTCTGATCCAGTTACCTCATTAAGTGTTGCGACGTAATTACCACCTTGTTTATCAATGACTATTGCTTTATACATATCGTCTCCATTAATTAGACCAATCGTCTATTAAATTACAAAAAAGCGGGGCATACCCTGCTCAGATGTAGCTTGGTTAATCCGGCATTTGAATCGAGCGAATAAAAAACGTTGAAAAGCGCTGAAGTGGTACACCACTTTGTTCAAGCTTGGCTCTCATAACTGCGCCTTCCCAACCATTCCAAAACATGTAGGCCAGTTCATCACAGTGGTGCTCAGTTGAAATATGACCAAGCTGCTTGGCGTGCTCAAAGCATTGAGCGACCAAGATTTGCCACTCATTCAGAACGTCACCTAGTTTGTCTCTAAAAGATTCTGGTAGCTGAGCAATTTCTTGACTTAAATTGCCAACTAAACAGCCTCGTGTGTAATTATACTTCGCCATCGACCGCTCAGCTTGCTCCATAAATAGTGCAAGTCTGGCTAACGGCTCAAGACCCTCAGCGGATAAAGCTTTAGTGAGCTTTGCACTTAGAAACGATGAGTAATGTTCAATCAGTACTAAACCATATGCTTCTTTGCTCGCAAAGTAATGATAAAAAGACCCTTTTGGTACATTTACCGTTCGCAAAATGGCATCAATCCCAGTAGCAGCAAAACCTTTTTCGGTGAGAATTTCCATACCTGTTCGGATCAATGCCGCCTTAGTTTCACTAAAGCCAGTTTGCTCTTTTTTTGGTCGGCCACGACGCCGTTTTATACTACTTTCATTCATAAATTGAATATTAGACCGATCGTCTAATTATGTAAATAGCCATTGTTATGTAAATTCAATTAGAATTTTTACCAAACGGTGATGTTTTCGTGTACAACAGCGCGCTACACCCACTGCTAATTTTTAGTACAACGAATCAGTTTTAACGCCGAGATTGGCGACTGAGTCACAAATAATTAACCTGAGGTTTGGATAAGGAATATTCCAACTCATTGTTGCTAAA
>NZ_RCSQ01000262.1:0-2881 GCF_004103255.1 Pseudoalteromonas sp. PS5 | reverse complement strand
TTTTTTTAATCACGCTACTTGTCTTCAGTGTTATTTTGCTTGGGATCTTGTTTGTTGCGCTTTACTTATTAAAGTCTTGGCTAGGTATTGATATCTTTGCTGGTGAATCACTGGGCTTATGGGATCATTTCAAAGAAGTGTTTAATTTGGAATAAGGTATGTAGAAGAAGCAATGATTTAGCCAGCACCCAAACACCAGATTACATAGTAAGTAGAAATCTTTTTTGCTTCTTACTCTAAAACAGTACAAGTTTATAATCGATTAATTTATATAGTAATTATCAAGGATAAGTCCGAAACAGCGCTATACTTTGTTCCTGATTTTGGGTAGCATCTGCACTGATTCAATAATGGACTAAATCAATGAGAACTACAAAAACACTCATCGCGCTTGCGCTTATCTCTTCATTAGTAGCTTGTGGCGGTAGTAATAATAACAACAGTACACAAGGTTCAGGAAGCAGCAGTGCTGCTCTAGCAAAATTCACAACAATGACTAGCGTGACTAACTCGTGCGGTGAAGTCACTCGACCAGCTTTTGATGTTGTATTCCATAAACTTGATGGTGCCGTAAACGGTACCACAAAATCTGACAATCAAGGGAAGATAGATACCGATATTCCCCAAGGGACACAACATATCTCTGTCATAATACCAACGAAAAACAATGATGGTGAAAAGGTGACTTATGTCGACACGTATCTTGATGTTTCTAACGGATTAACACTAGATAGACTCAGTTTTTATAACAGTGATGACTCTTGTTCATGTACATATGAGGCGCAAGTCGATATTTCTGAACTTAAAATATCTGCACCTGATGCTATTTTGGAGGGGGTAAATCGCCGCCCAATTCATATTGATGTTGCTGATGACGTATTGCCAATGTGTAGCAAGGATAAACTCGCTTATCTTTCAATCAAAACGCCATACTTTGGCGGCTCAAAAGCGGCGAAATTTGATCTCTCTTCCGGAGCAATCAGTGTAAAAGAGTCTGACTTTATTCATCAAGGCGTTAAAGTCGACTACTCACACATTGATGAGCATAGTATGGGGACTGTTAACATACGTGGTGCCATTGATAACCGCTCTGTTTTTCATCAAGTTTCATATAGAACCAAAGATAATCTTTATATCTACCCCTCTATTGCAGATACCAACTTACTTTCTCTTGCAAGCTTTGAGGAAAACAGCTTTGCAGAGGGTAACTTTAAGAGCTTTAATACTGCATATCAGCATATAGACGAAAATGGTCACTTAGATCAACCGCAGAAGATTTCGGCCTACGATGTTGGTTATGAGTTTTCAAACAGCTTTGTTAATGCCCTAGTATCATCAAATAGTAACGTATTATCTTATGATTACACCAACGCTGTACCCAGTGCTGACAGAGTACAATATAGGATAGGGTTTAATGATTACAAGCATGGTGCGGTAAGTTGGTATATCAACTCTGAAGCTAAAGGAACAATCCCTGATTTGGAATTTGGTGATATTCTCACTGATGAGACGATGGATGAAAGTTCTATGTACCTCTCATTTAACCTTTACGATTATAATCATGAAGGTAATTACATTGACCTTATCAATGTGTTTCAACGCCAAACATACGAACAATTGATAGACAGTGGTATATATGATGGTGGCGCTTCCATCAGAATAGAGTTTGAACTTAACTCCAATTAAGCTTTATTAAAGGTGATATGAGGCGAGCTTAAACGCGTAAAAAGCTCAGAAGCTCGACTTATATCATCTAACTTCCATTGAGAGCCTCTTAGCCGTAATTCCCACTATCGATTAACACCATCGCTATAACAGCCTTAAACCAATTATCTTAATTAAGAGGTCTATATTGAGGCGAGAAAGTCTTGTCGATAACACCGCGCCCGCGTCCTGCTATTACCGCGGTAACTACGTCCTGTAAGCAAGGCAAAAATTTTGCTTCTAAGCTGTTCTAAATAAGAAGTTTTGTGACTAATCAAAACAATAGGATAGTACGAATGTCATACGGCTTTATGCTCATCTCTAAGCAAGAAATAAAGTGAAAAAGGAGCTAAAACGCTCCAAATCATGTAGATATATCAACCCTTAATGGCAAGTCTTATCTTTACACTATAAGAGAAGCCTACCTAGTTGTTCTATCACCCATGGTTTAAGTTATTTTGCAATGTCGCAATATGCTTTACTTAACTCTTTAAACCAACTGGAAGTAAATCCGCCTCCCGCAACTTGTGGTGTCAGTTTTTGGTTTAATGACTTGTTATCAGATAGGTTTAACATGTTTTTCTTTTTTACTTTTAATTTCATTTTTTTATCCTTAATGACAATCTGAATTTTCAACTTGCTTACATTGCAAGTAAAAAAATAATAACAACATTGAGATAGTTAGCAAACATTTGCTTTTAAATTGTCCTGTTTTTTAATACGGAAAGTATGAATTTGCGTTAGAAAGACTTGTTACTCAGGTGACGAGTAAACGACCTTAGCCCCTATCCGCTAGTTTCTCTAAGGTATACGGCATACAGCTTTTTTTAAGCTTTCAACAACTACTTTAATTAAAAAACCTCTCTGGATGAATACAAAACCTTGTGAAGGTGTGGATCACCAGGATCCAAACTTAACCAACTATTACTGCTGAAAACCTTCACTATATCTAGCTGAGAGGAAGCAATTGTACCGTAACACCTGCTAATCTATGGAAATTGCTAGGCCAGTCTGGATTTGCTAGCAAACTGCTCGCTAGAACTGGAGCTTGGGCATGTAGAGTGAAACTTTTACCTTTTTAGGAGACTTAATACCAATTTGACTTAATACTTGCTCAATTTGAAGGAGTAAATCTGACGCTAACAGCGTTAAAAATTTCTCATTTAGAACAACTAAA
>NZ_RCSQ01000261.1:0-693 GCF_004103255.1 Pseudoalteromonas sp. PS5 | reverse complement strand
AATCGCAACCGACAAAAGCGGAAATATAACCCAGTTTAACCCCGCCGCAGAGCGCTTGCTTGGCTATAAAAAAGCTGAGCTAATTGGTAAATACTACCCAGATAGCTGTCACCTAAAAAGTGAAGTAATAGCAAAAGCACATGCCCTTACCGATGAACTGAAACAGCCGATCCAACCTGATTTTGAAGTCTTTATTGCAAAAGCGAAACAAGGCGAGGTAGACACTAGCCGTTGGACATACGTCACCAAACAAAATCAACATGTCCAAATAAAATTAAACGTTACTGCTTTGAGAGATGAACAAGGTCAAATCGATGGCTTTTTAGGGATCGGCAAACGATCTTACAGAGCAGCTTAAACACGAACGGGAGCTATCGCAGGCAAAAGAAGCTGCAGAGCAAGCAGCAAAGGCCAAAGCTATGTTTTTAGCAAATATGAGTCATGAGATACGAACACCAATGAATGGCCTGTATGGCACCCTACAATTATTAAAATCAGAGCCGCTTAGTAACACTGCATCTGATCTTGTGGAAAAAGCCACTTATTCTATTAAGGCACTTAACACAATTATTAACGATATATTAGACTTTTCAAAAATAGAAGCTGGCCGGATCGAGCTAGAGCAACGGGTTTTTGATATTGGTGTGTTGATAGAGCATTTGCACTCTGATTTTTTTAGTACTAGCTAAAAAA
>NZ_RCSQ01000260.1:0-1896 GCF_004103255.1 Pseudoalteromonas sp. PS5 | reverse complement strand
CGATTGCAGGACGCGGTAGCGGAGTTATCGACAAGATTTTCTCGCCTCAAAATAGACCACTTAATTAAGCAAATTGGTATTAGATTATTTATGAGCAACCCTCAGATACACAGGAGGATCATGCTCTGATAGGCTAGCTGTAAGCCGCAGCATTCGACTAGTGGGCGTTAGGACAGTTACGCAAACGTTGAGGATAGACTAGATTAAGTAAGTATTTCACGCCTTCATTTTCTAAGTATCAATGCGATTATTGATAGGTTTAGCGTTCACAGCTCTGTTTAACGTTGCTTATTGGACAATAGTTATCAAATGCTGTTACTAATATAGATAATTCGCTTTGCTTCTCAGTATAAGCGTCTGGGTACAGAAGCCAGTTGTAAACTTTGGGTCACCTCAATTGTCGATTAAAAATACTTACAGATAGGTGTTATGGCAACTAGGTGGCAACATCAAAGCAGGCTATATAAGTTAAATACTAGGAGGTATCTGTGAGCGTATTAAAGAGTATTAAGTCTTTTAGTCTATTCATATTTTTGTCCGTTTCCATGCTCTGTGAAGCAGCGATAACAGTGAGTGACCGAAGCCCTGTAGTAATAGGGAAAGAGCTATTATTAAAATCAGAAATCTTAAACAAGGAAATTCCTCTCAAAATTTCGTTGCCTAGCAACTTTGCTCTCTCTTCTGAACATCACACTTATCCGGTTATTTTTATTGTTGGTAAACATGGTCATCAGTATTTTCATACCGTGAATGGGATCGTTAAACATTTGGCTGATGTTGAGCGGATGCCAGAAACTATTGTTGTAAGTGTTGATGGAGGAAGCCCCTCCCCTGACATTTATCACAACAATATGTTCGGTAATCAGCCAAGTAATAAATGGCCTTCATGGGGAGAGCCAGATATGTATCATCAGTTTTACCAAGATGAACTCTTTCCCTTTCTAGAAAAGCAGTATCGCGCAAACAATAAACGTAGTGTAGTTGCTATTTCGACAAGTAGTTTTTTCCCACTAAATAATCTTATTCATGACAAACACTTGTTCGACACTTACATTTTTTTGGCTGCAGCGGATATCATTGGGATGGGACACACGCCAAATAAAACCATGGTGGATGGGTTAGCAGCCCGGCTATCTAAGAGCTCAAAAGTAAATCCGCTCATCTTTTTTTATGGTCGCTGATGACGACCTGAAAAAACAAAAAAAATATCAAACCAATGTAGATAAACTTAAAAGCAAATTGAGCCAAATAGAAGGTCTGCCTTTTACCCTTCGGATATATGATAATGAAGGACATTATGACACGCTAATAAAAGCCATGTTGGATGTGCTCGAAATAAAATACCCAAAATCACTTTGGTCTGCAAAATATCGTGACATTGTTGCCAAGCCTGGTAACGCTCTGAAAAACCTTGATAAATATTTTGACCAATTAAGTCAACACTACGGTTTTGCTATTTTGCCCAGAGCAACTCGCTGGAATAGTATAAATAGACTGGGTTTTATTAGTACATACTTGATCAGGCAAAACAGAGTAGCTGAGGCAATTGAAGTCGCTCAACGTTACACCAAGTATCAGCCTAAATCTTGGCAAGCTTATGAATCATTAGCAAAGGCATATGAGGCGAATAACAATCGCGAACACGCGATAGAAAATGCCAATGTCGCGTTAAAACTTGCTAAGAACGAGTATGATAAGAAGAGGCTGAATCAATACATTAAAAGCATAACACCGACGATAAAGTGATTATCAACGGCTGGTGATTCTAAATTAAATAACGAGGTGTAAGCGTAATCATTAATTAAATATTTTTCTGTATGGCGCTAACGAGTTGAGAATAGAACTAGTTTGCTAACTTATGAAAAATCGCTCTAATACCAATTTGACTTAAATACT
>NZ_RCSQ01000259.1:0-507 GCF_004103255.1 Pseudoalteromonas sp. PS5 | reverse complement strand
CGAGGAAGTGAGCGCATGGATACGCGAAGGGGAAATACTACATGGAAGTACTTTACTCCAAATGCAAAAAACCCGTCGCATTGCTGCAACGGGTTTCTCTAATAAGGCCCTGGCGATGTTCTACTTTCACATGGGAAGCCCACACTATCATCGACGCTGTTTTGTTTCACTTCTGAGTTCGGCATGGGGTCAGGTGGTTCCAAAACGCTATAGTCACCAGGAAATCTGGGTGCAAATGTTTAATGACATCGTGCCTCGCACGAGCATTCCATTTGCGCAAGGTGAACCGATTTCGCGATACCGCTGAGGTTGGTCACCTTGTTTAATTCTTAAATCTAGAAAAGCTTATTAAATTCTTTGTCTACTTCAGTCTATTAACTTCTGTCGCTAAACCACTTTGGCGTTGTATGGTTAAGCCTCACGGGTAATTAGTACGAGTTAGCTTAATGCCTCACAGCACTTCCACATCTCGCCTATCAACGTTGTAGTCTTCAACGGCCCTTCAGT
>NZ_RCSQ01000258.1:0-2105 GCF_004103255.1 Pseudoalteromonas sp. PS5 | reverse complement strand
GGAGTGGAGAGAGTCCATTCCATTAATTTGACTTAATACTTGCTCAATTTGAAGGAGTAAATCTGACGCTAACAGCGTTAAAAATTTCTTATTTAGAACAACTGAATAGCAAAACTTTTGCCTTGCCTACAGGACGTAGGTACCTCGGCGTGAGCAGGACGCGGAAGCGGTGTTATCGACAAGATTTTCTCACCTCAAAATAGATCACTTAATTAAGAAAATTGGTATAAAGCTCATGATGCAGCCCGAAGTTGAAAATTTTTTGGTGCTATAAAAAAGGCCCCTGCAATGAGGAGCCTAATTACAATATTGATTAGCCAATTTTTTTATACTTGATACGTTTAGGCTCCGCGGCGTCAGCGCCGTAGGTTTTTTTCAACCACGCTTCGTATTCAGTGTAGTTACCATCGAAGAAGTTGATTTGGCCTTCATCACGGTAATCCAAGATGTGCGTCGCGATGCGGTCTAAAAACCAACGATCGTGCGAGATACACATAACACAGCCTGGGAATTCCAAAATCGCATTCTCCAGCGCTCGCAACGTTTCTACGTCTAGGTCGTTGGTTGGCTCATCTAGCAGCAGTACGTTGCCACCAGCTTTTAGTAGTTTTGCTAGGTGAAGACGATTGCGCTCACCACCAGAGAGTTCTTTTACAAATTTCTGTTGGTCATTACCTTTAAAGTTAAAGCGGCCAACATAAGCGCGGCTTGGTACTTCAAAGTTGCCAATTTTTAAAATGTCTTGGCCGTTTGAGATCTCTTGGAAAACTGTATTGTTGCCATCCATATCATCACGGAACTGCTCAACGGTAGCAATCTCAACGGTTTCACCAATTGTGATGTCGCCGCTATCTGGCTGCTCTTGGCCACTTAACATTCTAAATAGTGTTGATTTACCTGCGCCGTTTGCACCGATGATCCCAACAATTGCCCCTTTTGGTACGTTGAAATTCAAATCATCAATCAACAACCTATCTCCAAAACTCTTGCGTAGGTTGCTTACTTCAATCACTTGGTCGCCTAAGCGAGGGCCAGGTGGAATGAATAGCTCATTGGTTTCGTTGCGCTTTTGATAGTCGTTTTGCTGAAGCTCAGTAAACTGCGCCATACGTGCTTTAGACTTAGCTTGGCGACCTTTCGGATTTGAGCGCACCCACTCAAGTTCTTTTTCAATCGACTTTTGGCGTGCTTTTTCTGATTTTTCTTCTTGCTTCAAACGTGCATCTTTTTGCTCAAGCCATGAAGAGTAATTACCTTCCCATGGAATACCGTGACCACGGTCAAGCTCTAAAATCCAGCCTGCGACATTGTCTAGGAAGTAGCGGTCGTGGGTAATTGCTACCACAGTGCCTTCATAGTCATGCAAGAAGCGCTCAAGCCACGCGACAGACTCCGCATCTAAGTGGTTAGTTGGCTCGTCAAGCAGTAGCATATCAGGCTTTTCAAGTAGCAAGCGGCAGATAGCAACACGACGCCTTTCACCCCCTGATAGGTGCTCAATTTTAGCATCCCACTCAGGTAAACGTAGGGCGTCAGCAGCACGTTCTAGTGCATTGTCTAAGTTATGACCATCATGTGCTTGGATAATTGCTTCAAGCTCGCCTTGTTCTTTTGCTAGTGCATCAAAATCGGCATCTTCCATCGCATATTCAGCATACACTTCATCTAATCGAGTCAATGCACGCTTAACTTCACTAACTGCTTCTTCTATTGTTTCGCGAACGGTCTTGCTTTCATCTAATACAGGTTCTTGTGGTAAGTAGCCAATCTTAGTGCCTGGCTGCGGACGTGCCTCGCCCTCGAACTCTGTATCAACCCCTGCCATAATACGTAGTAAGGTTGATTTACCCGCACCATTTAGACCTAACACACCAATTTTAGCGCCAGGAAAAAAGCATAAAGAAATGTCTTTGAGGATAGTGCGCTTAGGCGGCACAACTTTGCTCACCCGCGACATGGTATAAATATATTGAGCCATGAGTTTCCAATCTCTTTTTTGATTTAGACGTATTTTAGAGAAAGCCTTGACGGGCTGCAATGTTGATAGGTCATAACGCTTAAAAAACCACAGTGAACGTCAGCTTAGTTAACTGTTGTAATTTTTT
>NZ_RCSQ01000257.1:0-801 GCF_004103255.1 Pseudoalteromonas sp. PS5 | reverse complement strand
GCTTGTGCTCCTTCGTCGCTAATTTTAGCCTGCTATTTTGTGCCGTTTATTACGGCGTTAGCTTTACGTAGAGTATTGGAAATAAAAATGAAAATAAAGACTTTAGTATTGTTTCTGTCTGTTTTGTTAAGTGGATGTAGTACTACATCATTAAAAAAACCGATTTCCAGCAAAAATATAGGTATCCACATTAAATACAATGCTCCCTATACACTATGTCAAGAGTATTACGGTGCGACTGTTTTTAATAATGAAAGTGGTCGTTATGCTCTTGATTCTAACTTAGAGAGCCTAACGATCAATGCTATAAGCCAAGCAATTAACGAATCTGGCAATACTCCAGTAATAATTCCTGTTGAAAAAGATCTTTCGCACTCTGACCTCATGACCTTTAATTCTTGGAATGGTGAACCAACTCTAAATGCTTTTGGTTCAAGCTACCTTGAGAAGTTAGGTGAAACCCATGGCGTTGAGTATATTTTTGTGCGCTTTATTAATGAGCCAATAGAGTGTGATATTAGGCTATCCAACCAGTATTCCGATTATGGTCAAGTTAACCTATATAGTTTGTCTTCATTTAACTTGTTTGATGTTAAAAATGCAAAATACCTAGGTATGGCAAAACCGAAATTTGGTGAAAGTTATTCTTTAAAAATGCCTAAAGATATAAACAGTCTTAGTAAAGATGAATTACTTAAAGCTGTTAAAACCCATTACAACAAGACTTTAGACTATAATTTCAGGTTTCTTTCTAAATCTAAAAACAAGGTATCAACTAATAATTAGTCGCCCCTGAAACCA
>NZ_RCSQ01000256.1:0-2233 GCF_004103255.1 Pseudoalteromonas sp. PS5 | reverse complement strand
GTTGTGCTTGGCGCTCTGCTTCTGCACGCTCAGCGGCTTCTTTCGCCAGTTGTGCTTGGCGCTCTGCCTCTTCACGCTCAGCTGCTTCTTTGGCTAGTTGGGCTTGGCGCTCTGCCTCTGCTCGCTCAGCGGCTTCTTTAGCCTGTTGGGCTTGGCGTTCAGCCTCTTCACGTTCTGCTTGCTCTTTGGCTAGTTGTGCCTCACGTTCTGCTTCTTGTTGCGCTTTATCGGATTTTCCAAAGCCTAACCAAGATAAAAACTTATTTTTTTTTCCCATATTCACTTACGACCGTGTTAGATAAATTGCATAAACCCAAAGCAAAGTGTCGATGATCTTGATACCATACTTGAAAATACCAACCTGCTTAGACTTATTGCTGCAAGTTGGATTGAATTCACACTTAATTTTGAGCTTGAAAGGCAAGCCGAGGTTGGCAACCTTAGTGCTTAGACAAAATTGTGAGCAAGTGTACCATGTTCCGTGAGGATGAAAAATCCTGATACCGTGAACCTTTAATAAAGAAGCAAATTACGTCGCTATGAGAAAATCTAAGCCCAAATCTAATCCTAAGCAATCAGGTTTCATTCGCTTAATTAGCGGAAAACACAAAGGTCGTAAATTACCTGTTCATGATGTAGAGGGACTGCGTCCAACCACCGACAGAATGAAAGAAACGGTATTTAATTGGCTTATGCAAGATGTTAGAGATGCCAAAGTGCTGGATTGTTTTGCAGGTGCAGGAAGCTTAGGCTTTGAAGCAATATCTCGGTTTGCAGCCCATGGAACATTTATTGAACTTGATAGAAAGGCAGCAACTCAACTTACAGCTAATTCGACCTTACTCAAGCTCGGTAATGTTGAAGTTATAAATCAAGATGCACTGACGGTGTTAGCGAACAATCCGCAACAACAGCAATATGATTTGGTGTTTATCGACCCCCCTTTTCGTAAAAACTTGGTCTCACCGTGCTGTGCATTGCTTGAATCAAGTCATTGGCTTAGTGAAGAAGCTTTAATTTATGTTGAGTTTGAGCAAGATGCGCAGCCAGATATTCCTTCTAACTGGAAAATAAAAAAGGAAAAGCAGGCAGGACAAGTGATTTGCCGCCTTTACCAACGGTAAATTATCCGAAAAAACCTAGACCAGAGCGTCACATGACAGAGACTCTGTGTTTAGCTATAATTTAAGCTTTACATGCGGTCTTGCTTCAGATTACAATACCGCACCATTTTTGAACCAATTGGCTAGTTTTTAGCCAGATAGAGCTAAGCTCATTAATTAGGTAGGTGAATTTTTAATGCCAGTAATTAAAGTAAGAGAAAACGAGCCGTTTGACGTTGCACTACGTCGTTTCAAACGTTCATGTGAAAAAGCAGGTATCCTTTCTGAAGTTCGTCGTCGCGAGCACTATGAGAAGCCAACTGCTGAGCGTAAGCGTAAAAAAGCTGCAGCTGTTAAGCGTCACATGAAAAAGCTTTCTCGCGAAAACGCACGTCGCGTTAAATTATACTAATTAGTATTGGTCTTGTATCAATGAGCTTATTAGTTACGCTAAAAGACGCGCAAAAAGAAGCGATGAAAGCCAAAGACAAACTTCGTCTTGGCGCGATTCGTGCGGTACTTGCTGAAATTAAACAGCGAGAAATCGATAACCAAACGACACTAGATGATGCAGGAATAACTGCTGTTTTAGTTAAATTGGTAAAGCAGCGTCGCGATTCTTATACCCAGTACAAAGATGCAGGGCGTGAAGACTTAGCTGAAATCGAAGCTACTGAAATTAGCGTACTTGAGACTTTCCTTCCTAAACCACTTAGTGAAGATGAAATCATTGAGCTAATTGATGCCGTGATTGCACAAACTGGTGCAGCTGGTATGCAAGACATGGGCAAAGTTATGGGCGCTATCAAGGCAAAAGCTGAAGGTCGTGCTGACATGGGCAAAATGTCTGGTTTAATCAAACAGAGACTTACTGCCTAAGCCCACATACAAATGTATGATTGAAAGTGAACCGAGCCTTGTGCTCGGTTTCTTCGTTTTAGGCGTCACGCATATCAATGCAGCGCTGATAATAGCAATTTTCTTAATTAAGTGGTCTATTTTGAGGCGAGGAAATCTTGTCGATAACTCCGCTACCGCGTCCTGCTATCGCTTTGGTACCTACATCCATAGGCAAGGCAAGAATTTTGCTATTTAGTTGTTCTAAATGAGAAATTTTTAACGCGGTTAGC
>NZ_RCSQ01000255.1:0-741 GCF_004103255.1 Pseudoalteromonas sp. PS5 | reverse complement strand
CAGAGCCAGTTTCAAATACAATAGCCGGATCGCTTCCCGCCACATGATACACTTGCAGTGAAACTGTATTTGCAACAACAATACGCTCTTTGATGGTACGCTCAAGCACAGCCTTCGCAAAGGCTGTGCTACTGGCAACAATACAGAATAAAAAAAGCAGCTTGTGACACATCTATTTTCCTTGATGTTAACCTTTCCACTTGGGAAACAATGTAGCAGCTAGTAACCAAATCTGCTATGGCTAGCATTGCGCCTGAGACTTAAGCTAGAGCTTAGCTAAGCTTATGTTTTATCCTGCTAAAATCTGTAATAACAGAATTTAGATGTCTGCATTTTATAAGATAAACTTAACTTTGCTATTTACTCGAATTAAAAAAGTGAGAAGCAAGCAAAGAAAGCCCGATACATAAAGCGGTCAACATGGTTGCTTCAACATCAGTAAACATTTTTAGCAAGCTAAGAAAGAATGAGTGAATAAAGTAGACCGCTGATGAATACAATGCAATATTTTTACTGTTTCCTGATACTTTTATTTTCGTAAAAGTAATGAAAACAAAAGGACACAGAATTAAAAGTGAGAAATAGTTATCGAACCCTTCATCCATGCTGGCTTGGGAGTAGTTGATATAAGACTCTAGCAGTAAGAAAGCAAGACCCAAAACACTCAGCGTTGTAGCGCTTGTTAAACTAATCTTAGTATGAATGCGATGCTTATTTATCAAAAAAACCAATACAGAAAAA
>NZ_RCSQ01000254.1:0-1327 GCF_004103255.1 Pseudoalteromonas sp. PS5 | reverse complement strand
TTTTTGATATCTGTCTAAAATTAAAGCGTAAAGTCAAACCTGTTGGCGTTATAAATAGTCTATTTTGGAATAAGCACCTTTACCGCTAACAAGCTTAAAATTTTATGATTTAGTGTTGTTAAATAAGGTATTCTTACGAAGTTAGCGCCCACTTTATCCTCTTAGTTTATTCAGGTATTCAGTCATATTGGTATCACAACACGAGGTGTAATGTGCAACTATCACGCGGTATCGAGTACTTTATTGCCGGCTTTTCTTTGATCACCCAAAAAGGGCTTAAACGCTTTGTGTTTATCCCTCTCACCATAAATGTATTGCTATTTGGTGCATCGCTATTTTTTCTTTACGACTGGCTGACCCAAGGGTTTGATTACCTGAATGGATTATTACCAGAGTGGCTAAGTTGGCTAGAGTGGTTAATGTGGCCCATCGCTATTTTAGTGATACTTTTTAGCTATAGTATGATTTTCACGGTTATAACCAACTTTATTGCCGCTCCCTTCAATGGACTGTTATCTGAAAAAGTGGAACTTCACCTTACCAACCAGAAAATCAATGATGACAAGCTCTTTGATATTGTAAAAGATGTTCCACGGATGCTAGGACGAGAGTGGACAAAGCTGTGTTACTACCTGCCACGCGCCCTTGGCTTTTTTATATTACTTTGGGTACTACCTATTGTCGGTCAAATTTTATGGGTTATGTTCACATGTTGGATGTACAGTGTTCAATATAATGACTACCCATTTGATAACCATAAAATTCACTTCAAAAGAATGAAGGACGATTTAAAAAGTAAGCAAGGGCTGTCTTACGGTTTTGGCTTTGCGGTGTTCGTATTAACCTCAATTCCATTTGTGAATCTAATAGTAATGCCAGTGGCGGTTTGTGGGGCTACTAAACTTTGGGTAGAAAACTACCGACAGCAGTACCGTCACTAATAGTGAACATATCCTATTACACAGATTTGTTTGGGTAAGTAGCACTTCTGAAACAAGTCAACGGTAGCAGCATCGCTTTTCGCGCCCTGCTACCTGTTGAGTGCCTAATCTACGCTTGGTTTTCTACCAGCTGTTATCCCTCACTACTGCGTAAAATTTATTGACAATAGGCTAGAAAGAATAGTAATAGGTTGCCTATTTAACCCGAGGTTTGGATAAGGCGTGCTCCAACTCATTGTTGCTAAGGTACAACTTTGTTTTTTCCTTGTCTAGCCAAAGAGTTTTAGGGAAAACACCGCTTCGCGTCTTGCTCTCACTAAGTCCTGTAGCAAGGCAAAGGTTTTGCTATTTATACCAATTTTCTGAATTAAGTGGTCTATTTTGAG
>NZ_RCSQ01000253.1:0-1551 GCF_004103255.1 Pseudoalteromonas sp. PS5 | reverse complement strand
AGAACAACTAAATAACAAAACTTTTGCCTTGCCTACAGGACGCAGGTGCCTCCGGCTGAGCAGGACGCGGAAGCGATGTTTTCGCCAAAACTCTCTGGCAAGAACAGTAATAATTCAGTGTGATTTTAAAAACCAGAGTTAGCGCATTTCTTATCTAAACCTCAGGTTAAATCAGTAAAATTAGGTACTTAACATGAAGAAGGTTTTTATTTTTATTGCACTTGGTGCGCTTCAAGGGTGTGCCAATACCCACACAGTGGCAACAGCAGAGCAACAGTCATACTGTATCGGCAGTACTGCGGTGCAAAGTGAATTTAGCGATAAATTTTTGCCCATCCAAGACGACGCTTTACTTTCCAAGGCGATAGGAGCGCCATTGCAAGGTAAATTGTGTCAAGGAGCCGTTTATCAAAGCACCCACGACATTGTTGTGTACAGAGTATGGAACAGCACAAATCCAAAAAGCCAGTTTGGTCAATGGTGGTCATTTTCACGCCCATCTGGTTTCACAGCTGACTATCGCAAAGATTTTGAGATTTGCTACCAATGGTCACCTCTGGATAAGTTGGTAAAATGCACGTTAAAGGCTGGAACCAAAGTCGTGGTTGGCAATGGCCAAAGTGCAGAATGTTCGGAATATCTCAGTTATCCTGTTTCTGAGTCTCAGCAACTTTTTATTGTAGAAGCGCAAGACGCTATGCAGTATTGTGAAACCTACGATAGTGTGATGCGCTGGGAGTAATGCAGAGCGGTCATAATCCTAGTGCGGCTAATTTACGCACAAAGAGTAAGAGTGCAGGTAAGCCCTCTTACTTTATGTTGCTGCAAAGCGAAAGTACTCGTTACGAGCGAGTCAGCTTCTTGAGTGCGGATTTCGCTTCGCGTTTGAGTTTGTTGCTTGGCGTTTCCCGTATTACCGCTTGTAGCCATTGCCGGGCAATTTCACCCTTGTTTTGCTGTATGGCGATGGTTGCTAACTTAAATTTAACCTGACTCTTATCAGGCATATCATGACTAGGGGTCATGTTATTTAGGTATTGCTCTAACGCTTTTTGGCCTTCATCATAGTGCGCTTCAAGTTGCAGACTAACAGTCCCTATCAACACTAACGACAAGGCTTTGTATTTTTGTTGTGTTTTGGTTTGTGCTTTTATCTCGGTGGCTTGACGTAAATATGATAAGGCAAGTTGTGGCTTGTCTAATTCGTAGTACAGTGCACCTAAAGTATGATAAAGCGCAGGCTCTAGAGGGTATTGCTGTACTCCTTGTTCAAGTTCATAAGTAAACTTTGCTTGCTCGTCTAACCTTGCATACAGCCATAGCCGTGTTAATAGAGCAGAGAAAGCGTCTGTTTTTTCTAGTTTTTCAATGTGTCTTTTAGCTTCTTGCTTATCACCGCCAAACATCGACGGGGCATTAATGTAAAACTTGATGAGAGCGCTACGATAATCGGAGTGCTCTGGTGCAAGCTCAACAGCTTTGATAAGAGATTGCTTGAGGGGTTTGATATGTCCTGCAACACTAAAAATACTGGCTTGTTCAGCGATTTTT
>NZ_RCSQ01000252.1:0-1194 GCF_004103255.1 Pseudoalteromonas sp. PS5 | reverse complement strand
ATGCGCATTATAGGGAGATCCGATTTAAGTGCAACCCTTTTTTTAAAGAAAATTGCAAAAAAACGTTTGTTCGAGCAAAAATAAAGCGAAACGTCTATTTTTGACACTTTAATATACAAAAAAGGGCTAAAAGGAAGTCATTATTATTGCTTATAAGCATTTTTTCACTTTATCCGCTTGCAAATAGTGAGTTATCAATGCAAAAGCCCTTCTTAAATAAGTCCTGAGCTACTTAATTGTTTAAGCGTTGGCTTTAGAGTTAACTTAAGCACCTTATAAGACAATGCTTCATCTACTTGGCTAGTGAATTTCAAAGCACTTTCTTAATGACAGCAACTTTGTTTGCTGTTCTTAAAAATATATTGCCCAGTTGAAACTGCTCTAGTACTCATTCATTAGCGATAGACAAGTTTTAAATACGGGGTGAATGAAGAAACCGGTGGATCTGAAACAAGTTAAAAAGCGTTAATGGGTAAATTAGCCAAAACGGCCAAACCACATTTTTTGGCAGGTCTCAAGATGTAAAAAGCTAATATAACTCTAGTAGACGCAACACAGTCAAAGAATCGGCATTTATAATTGGTCAATTTGATGCTAACTACGTTAGAAGTGCCTTATATTGAGCAATAATTAAACGGGTTAGTATTACCTCAAACCACCATCAAGATTAATCCCTTTAAAGATAAACTAGGGATGATTATTTGGTATGAATTAGCACTAAAGTAAGGAAATCAGGTAAAAAGTAAACGATGTGATTAGATTTGGAGCGAGTAACGAGGTTCGAACTCGTGACCTCGACCTTGGCAAGGTCGCGCTCTACCAGCTGAGCTATACTCGCGTTTCATGGATCATTTATAGTATTTTTTACTATAAATGGTGCCCGGGGCCGGACTTGAACCGGCACGCTGTTACCAGCGAGGGATTTTAAATCCCTTGTGTCTACCAATTCCACCACCCGGGCATCGGGCTTGCTTTCGCATGTGGATATAAGAAAATGGAGGCGGAACCCGGAGTCGAACCGAGGTAGACGGATTTGCAATCCGCTGCATGGCCACTCTGCCATTCCGCCAAATTTGGAGCGAGTAACGAGGTTCGAACTCGTGACCTCGACCTTGGCAAGGTCGCGCTCTACCAGCTGAGCTATACTCGCATCCCATAAATTATTTATAGCAATTTTACTATAAATAGTTTTAT
>NZ_RCSQ01000251.1:0-5204 GCF_004103255.1 Pseudoalteromonas sp. PS5 | reverse complement strand
CTACCAACTGAGCTAATGACCCACTTTACACAGCAGTTTTTTGTTACCAATCGCCTGCTGCGGGCGCTTATAATACTTATTTAAATTTTGAGTGCAACTGAAATAGCTAGTTTTTTTCACTTTTTATGACTAAGCGCCTAATTTTAAGGCACTCAGCTCAAAAAGTGATAATTACATCTTAGCTAAACGCTCTGTTGCCAATTTTGCAGGAGTCGTACTTGGATACTCTTTAATCAATTTATTTAAGAGCGTTTTGGCTTCAGTTGTTTTACCTTGCTCATTAAGTATCGTTCCTAGCTTTAACATAGCCTCTGGGCGCTTGTTTGACTCAGGAAAGTTCGTTACAACTGTCTCAAAGTGAGATTTTGCATCGCTACTTTTCGTTTTAATTAAGAATAGCTGCCCTAGCCAATAATGCGCATTAGGAACATAAACTGAATTTGGGTATGTCTGTAAAAAACGTTGGAACTCTGGTATCGCGGCATCATAGCGCTTATCCTTCATGATCATGTTTACTGCACGATCATAAGCTTCATTCTCAGACAAATTACTACTAAACGCTTGTTCAGGGGTAATATCTGTTGTCACGGTGCTTGTCTGAGACTGATCATAGGCCTGACTAACCCGGTTTTCAATTTCCTGATAGAGCTCACGTTGACGTTGCAAGACTTTTTCCAGTTTATAGCTTTGTTCTTCAGTTACACCACGAACTTGACTTACTTCCTCTTGCAACAGGTTGAGTTGCTGCTGGAGCTCTGCTTGTAGCAGGTTTCGGGTTCTCATCATACTTTCTAATTGAGAGATCCGTTCTTCAATTGTTTGATCTGAATTTGCAGCTTCTGAAACAGGAGCGGGAGCAGCCCAAACTTGGGCGCTCCCGCTCATGAGAAAGAATGCTGCCAAAATAGTATTCGGCTTCATAATAACTCTTTCTTAGTACACTAATACCGCACGACGGTTTTTAGCAAATGCTTCTTCTGTACGAGACTTAACCATAGGCTTTTCTTCACCGTAGCTCACGACTGAAATCTGACTATCTGAAACACCTAAGCTTTGCAGGTACTTAGCAACTGACTTACCGCGGCTTTCACCAAGAGCAATATTGTACTCAGGTGTACCACGCTCATCCGCATGACCTTCTACAAGAACTTTTACACTTGGGTTTTTAACCAAGAAATCAGCATGTGCTTGAAGTAGCTCTGCATATTTGCTTTGAATTGTAGATTTATCAAAATCAAAGTAAACAATTTGCTCTTGGCGTAACGCTTCATATTTTTCGCGTAGCTTCTCTTCAGCCGACTTTTCGCGAGACATTGTGTTTACGTCTACAGTGTTGCTCTCTGTGGTTGCCGCTCTGTTACTCTCATTAGCCGCACCTTCGTCAACACTTGAAGAAGAGCTACATGCTGCAAGTGTCATCACAGGCAACGCGACCATTAAAGCTTTTAAAGTTTTGTTAAGTTGCATCGAGTATGTTCCTATATCTTTATAAATCTAACCAGCAAAATTACTGTAAAAACGGCGACCAGGCTGGTGCCTTAACCTGACCGTTCAAGACCGGTAGTCTTGCCTTGAAACGGCCATCCATAGACACCAATGCCAATACCTGCTTATTATTGTGCAAGGTGCTGTATATTATCATTGAACCATTTGGCGCGATACTCGGAGATTCATCTAACCTCGTACGAGTCAACACTTGAAACAGCCCGGAATCTAATTCTTTTTTAGCAATATGGTAACGGCCAAGTGTACGGTTTACCATTATCAAACGCTTTCCGTCTGGAGTAATGGAGCCCGCTAAGTTCATATCACCGTCGAATGTAACTCGCTTAGACCGACCAGATTTTAAATTTAACTTATAAATCTGAGCATTACCACCCCTTTCAGATGTATACACAATTTCTTGTCCATTTGGATGCCAAGACGGTTCAGTATCTATACTACGGTGGCGTGTTAAGCGCGTTTCTTGCTTGGTTTTTAAGTCTATCAAGTAAACTTCTGTTGCACCGCCTGCATCTTTAGAAAACACAGCTAGCAGTTTGGTGCCATCAGGCGAAAATTGTGGAGCACCATTAATGCCAGGATAGCTTGTAATAAGTTCACGCTTTCCGGTATAGATGTCCTGAATATAAATTTGTGACTGACGGTTTTCAAAAGTGACATAAGCAAGTTTATTCGCATCTGGTGACCAAGCTGGTGACATCAGTGGCTCTTTTGAGCGTAGTAATACTTGCTCATTGTAACCATCATAATCGGCAACAACTAACTGATAAGGTTTGTCTTGTTCATCTCGAACAATGATATAAGCAATCTTGGTTCTAAACGCACCTTTTTCGCCGGTCAGTGCTTCATAAACAACATCGCTTATCTGATGAGCATAGTTTCTAAACCCACTCGCGTTAATAATGCTTTGACGTCCTTCAAGTACATGATCGTCGCTCTGCATCAAGCGGCCATTTGACATGATACGCGTTTCACCACCTGTCAACTGTGCTCTTATCACATCAATAAGCTCATATTTTACCAAATAACGTCCCGCAGATTGTTGCGTCACTGTACCAACAACCACAGCTTCAACGCCAGCATCAACCCAAGCGGCATAATCCACTTCAGTATCTGTTGTTGGTAATTGTGGCATATTGCTTTCCGCAATCGGTTTAAACTTACCACTGCGCATAAGATCTGCTGAAATTACCTCAGTTAAACTTGAGGGCATCTCCCCTGTACCATTGTATTTAAACGGTACAATTGCGATAGGTCTAGCACTGTCCACCCCTTCGGTAATCACTATCTCCAACGCGGCCTGCACGTAGTGTGAAATACCAAGGGTTAAAACCAGTAATAAGGTTGAGAACTTTTTTAACATGTTCGTCCTTTATAAATTAGGTTTGATTGTTAAATTGATATTTTTAAGCTGTTCAAATACGTCTTTTTCTTTTGAAACAGGTAAAGTGTCAGCCATTTTCACCGCTCGTATTGCGGCTTCACAAACCAGTCTGTCTCCGCCGAGTGATTCAACATGGGTCACCAAGCCATTGAAAGCTAGTCGAATGTTAACACGACATTGCTTACCCTTCATTGTCTCATCAATCAGAAGATTAGCTTGGATACGCTGCATAATAAGGGCTTTATACTTATCTACTTCGCTCAACACTTGCTGCTGACGAATTTTAGCTCTTGCTGCTTGCTCTTTTGCTAGTTGCTCTCGTAGCATTTGCTCTTCGAGTGCTTTTTGACGCTTGCGCTCTGCTTCTTCAGCTTTTCGCTTCTCTTCAGCTTCACGACGTTTGCGTGCTTCCTCTGCCTTTTTCAGCCTATCTTCTTCTGCTTTACGTTGCGCGGCAGCTTTTTTGGCTGCTTCCTCTGCGGCAGCTTTTTCTGCTCTGGCTTTATCGGCTTGCTCACGTTGCTTTTTCTCTATCTCTCTTGCACGCTTGGCCTGAGCTTCTGCACGACGCTTTTCTTCAAGCTTTGCTTGGCGCTCTTGCTCTAGCTTTTTAATACGGCGAGCTTCTGCTTCTCTGTCTTTTCTAGCTTGCTGTGCACGCTGCTCTAAATCACGAATACGCCGCTCCTCTGCGGCCTTTTTATCTGCCTCACGCTTTTTTAGATCCGCAATTTTCTTTTCGACAGCTTGCTGATCGACAGAAACAGCAGACACCACTCGCTCAGGTTGTTTGTCTTCCTGTTGCGGGTTTAGCGTCACTTCCATCACTGTCGGCGTATCCATATGAAAATTTGCAGTAGCAAGAAGCAACCCACCAATTGCACCATGAAGCAAGACTGACTTAACTACGCTGCTAGATAATGAACTCATTATTCATCCTCAAACGATTTCGTCATTAACCCAACAGAAGGCACTCCCGCCTTTTTCAAAAAGTCCATCAGATAAAGTACTTCTTGATAAGACACTTTTCCTGAGCCTTTTATCATTACTGGTGTATCGGGGTTTTGTTCGAGCTTAAGCTTAATAACTGCAGCAACTTCTACAGCATCCATTGGTGCTTCAGGATCAGTACCCACTGTAACAAAGTAGCGGCCTTCGGCATCAATCGTCGCAATAATAGGAGGCGAGTCCTTAGTTTCAACTAATTCGGATTCCTCCATTTGAGGAAGATCTACTTTTACGCCGTGCTGGATCAGCGGCGCTGTAGCCATAAAAATGATCAACAACACCAACATGACATCTATATAAGGAACGACGTTAATTTCCGCTACGGGACGGCGCTTCTTACGCTGATACATTTTGCTTAGCCTCTACTTGTGTTGCTGCTTGACGATAAAGAATATTGGCAAACTCTTCCATAAAGTTGATGTATTGGTTTTCTAACTTTTCAACATTTTTCGCAAAGCGGTTATAAGCCATCACAGCCGGAATTGCAGCAAATAAGCCCATTGCCGTTGCAATCAACGCCTCAGCGATACCCGGAGCAACCATTTGCAGCGTGGCTTGTTTGACTTCGCCCAAGGCAATAAAAGCGTTCATAATTCCCCACACAGTACCAAACAAGCCAATATACGGGCTTATTGAACCGACTGTTGCAAGAAAAGAAAGGCTGGACTCTAGCTTTTCAACCTCTCGGGAAAGCGCAACTCGCATTGACCTGTGAGTGCCCTCCAGCACAATTGAAGGCGATTGGATATTGCCTTTTTTATGCTTTGCAAATTCTTTGAAGCCCGACACAAATAGCGCCTCTAATCCAGAAGCTGTTCCAGCTCTTGCGGTGATTTCATTATAGAGCTTACTTAGATCCATACCTGACCAAAACTTTTGCTCGAAATTCTTTGACTGGCTTTGGGCTTGCGAAATAATGGTTTTGCGCTGAAAGATAATTGCCCAAGAAGCAATTGATAGACCAACCAGAGTCAACATCACAAGTTGTACTAAAAAACTGGCTTTTAAAATTAAATCGACAAAATTTAGTCCCGATTCCACGTTATTATACTCCCAAAAGTGTTTCGGCGATGGTAGCCATTTATATTATTGAGCGCTTAGAGGCTGCATCTAGTGATAGACTAGAACTACTACCAAAAGGTTCAGCTAGTTTAACCACACTGTAAATACCTTACAATCTCAATACTGCGAATTCATTGTATTTGACGATAAATAACTCAAATCCTTACTGTCCTTCTATTTCATACTTTTTCTATGGTTTTAGCTCCCTGACCTACTGGTTGTAAATATGATTAAAAACTGCATAAAA
>NZ_RCSQ01000250.1:0-557 GCF_004103255.1 Pseudoalteromonas sp. PS5 | reverse complement strand
AATAAAATTGCTAAAATTAAAACAACGACTTGCTTTAGGAGTGGCTTTGTCATGCTAAAATACACCATATGCAATATAAAATTATTCACAATAGTTTAAGTTTGTCTGCAATTGGTCGATATGTAAAGGCAGTAGTTGAAATAAATGCGTTGTACATAAAGGGTTTAAGATGTTTCGGTTGATGTGTGTGGTGTGTTTTGCTTGCTTTTTAATAGGTTGTGGCAGTCAACCTGAGATAAGTAAAGGGGTAACCAGTCAGTTGACACAAAACGGTGTGATAATTGGGCATTTTTCAAAAGATGGTGAGTGGACAGTCACACTTGACGGTAACGCTGACATTCAGATACACGACAATACCGATCAATCCATTGTTTTTAAAGTGCCAAAAGACAAAGTTAAAACCCCAGTCAAAGCGCTACTTTTGTCCGATGATAAGAGTATGCTTGTCATTGCTGGTGAAAACTTGATATCAATTTGGTCTGTTCCCAAACAAAAGCTTGTCACGAATGTACCGTTTGCTGGGGTTAGTCCACTTGCCTCAATCTCGTCATTGGCGT
>NZ_RCSQ01000249.1:0-3999 GCF_004103255.1 Pseudoalteromonas sp. PS5 | reverse complement strand
CTGTTCCTACTGCGTGTTGTAGAAACAGCTTTACAAGGTGAGGTGTAGCTTACTGTACGATTTTACTTTTCGCTTGGGCTATCATACTTTCAAAGTAATCATATACTGTTGGGTCATCGACTTGCTGTGTTTTAGCAAGCTGCAAGGCGTGATTAAAACTCTCCAAAGCCTTATTATAAGATTTACTCTCTAAATACCCATGGCCAAGGCTTGCATGGGCATAAGATGAGTCAGGATAACGCGTGACAAATGCCGTTAAAGTCACAAGTGCAGCGTCTAGACGCTTATGACTGGTTTGTGCGTCAGCAAGTGCTTTATATATAGACTCTGGCGCTAACACCGCAAACTCATAGCGCTTGGAAAGTTTTAGGTAGTAATCTTCAATATCAGAAATATGTGCATATTTTCCAGATTCTTCATTGAGCTCAAAATAGAAGTCATCAAAAAGCTTCGTTAGCCCTTCATATAGGCTCGGATAAAATGTAGTTTGATGCGTTTCCGATTCTTTGAGGCTAAATTGCCATTTTACATCTGTTGAGCGAAGTGCTTTAAGGTTAGACGCAACTCGCATACCGTTAGTGTAAAAGTCACCACCTTCCCCCGCAATGCTGAGGTACAAGTTGCGGCTAAGATCATGACCTGAGTTGCTCAGAGCTTGAAACTGCAGGTCAAGCTCTTCCTCTCCCCACCAACCTGGCGGACTGATAAGCAGATAATTGGTAAAGACATCTGGCTTGCTTAAAAAGGTGTGTAATCCGTAAATCCCGCCATTGGAATACCCCACTAAAGTACGATTAGGCTTGAGTGAATATCGCGATTCAATGAAAGGAAAGAGCTCTTGAGTTAAGAAATTTGTAAATTCGGTCGTTTTACCAAATTGAGGAAACTTTTCCTTAATCCAACGCTGTCTGCTACTTTTCGGTTCACCGCTAATTGATGGTAAGTAGTCTCTTGTTCTTACCGTTGTTTTTAGTCCAACAATTATGGTAGCTGGTATTTTACCAGTGCTAACTAAAGATTCCACAGTACCCACGGTTTGGATAAAAAAGAATTCCGCATCGAGTAAGTACAACACTTGATATTGCTTCTTTGGGTCGTAGTCATTTGGTGTGTAAATCATGACCTCTCGATTTTCTTTTAATATCTCAGATGCAAAAGAGACTTCCAACCCAATCGTGATAGGTTGTTGTTTTAACGTTTGTCCATACACCTTACTCGATGTCGCAACTAGCATTATTACTAGAAAAATAATAAAACGCATGACTTTCCTTTTTAGTTTATTTTTATCAGTGTGTTACATTAGGAAAAAACAGTGCGGGAAAACAACAAAGTTTGCTGATTTTTCGCTGATAATTTGCTGAAAAAAGAATTTTGAAATGGAATTAAAGCAGTTTTTGATTGCAGATCACCTTGTGGATGTAACTCGCAATCATATTGTTATTGACCAACAGGCATATACCCTCCCCCCAAAAGCAATAGCAGTACTATGTGAGTTAGCAAAGCAACCAGGAGAAGTGGTGAGCTTTGAGCAACTGCTTAACACCGTTTGGCACAACAGAGTTGTTTCTCTAAATACATTACAGCGCTGCATTTTCCAAGTTCGCCAAGTATTCAAATATGCTGATAGTGACTTAGAGTTTATAAAAACGCACAGCAAAAAAGGCTATAGTTTAGAGGTACCCGTTACGTCAATAGCTAATAAACCTGTCGCCCGTAAAGTGGTTCGAAAAAACCGTTCGCGCGCTGCAAAATTTGCTGTAGCGGCGCTCATGGTATTGATTGTGGCTTTTACCTCTACCTTTATAGCTAAACTCAAACTCAGCCCACAAATACCTAGTCAACCTCACTTTACCCCGATAACCACAAGTGACGCATGGGATGCTAATGCCAGCTATTCACCAGATGGTAAATGGATTGCTTTTCAGCGCTTTAGCGATAATTGTCACAGTCAACTTTGGGTAAAAAATTTAACCTCGCACAAAGAATTTCGTTTAACCGCTATCCAAGGCGTGTACGGTAAACCAAGTTGGTCACCTGACACAAAGCGACTGACTTTTACCGAGCGCAGTCATTGCAAGGCTCAACAATCCTCCCCCTTTTGCTGGTCCCTAAATACACTGGAATTTGAGACTGCACTCAACACACCACAAACACCACGTACCGTTATCGCTTGTAAAGAAAAACCTATGTGGCGTGCAAATTGGATGAAAAATGGGGAAATCAGCTACTTATCGCATTTGCGCCCTCAACAAACGGTGCTTTCCCTTTTTAACCCAAAAGAAAATATAAACAATACAATCAACCATATACAGAAAGGAAAAAGCTACACTCTTGACTACCTTGCAAGTAAAAATATTTTTGCACTTGTAAGTATTGACGAACACAACTCGCATCATCTGACTATATACAGTCCAGATAAAGCAACAACGAGCACTGCAAAAATTGCTCTACCGTACGAGCTGTCGCCATTGCAACCAATTGACATCAGTTTTCATCCAAGCGGTGAGTACTTGCTGGCTTCGACGACCAACGGACTTTATAGACTAGAAACCAGCGGGAAAATGGTTACGCTTGATACTGGAGGTAGAAAAAACCTAAGAGGGGCTGCTTTTTCAGCTGACGGTAGACATATTTTAGCAACGCAGATACACGCTGATACTGATATTTTTACCTTAAGTCTTGCCCAAATACGAAATCACCAAACCACTATAACAAAAAAGGTTGCTAGGACAATAATGGGAGAGGACAACCCGCAGTTTCAGCCTCATGGTGATCATATTGCCTTTACCTCTACACGCACGGGTTCAAGGCAAATATGGCTTTACAATAGTCAAAGTGTTTCGCAATTGACCAATTCACAACATGACAATATTAGCAAGCGAATTGCTTGGTCTCCTAAGGGGGATGAGATAGCAGGCACAACGCAAAAAGGACTTACACTGTGGTCTTTAGAAGGAGAAAAAACTTTTATCTCTAATTCTCTTGCTATTGATTCCGTTATGCAATGGTTGACGCCAACAACGTTATTAGTCACAGCAAGAGAGAATGGGCAAGCTGGACTTTACATTATTAACAAAAATACCAAAGAAGCCTCGCTCGTGGTTTCTGAAAATGTAGTTTGGGCTGCACAAGTAGATGGTGAACATTTTATTTATCAAGATATGAGTAAGCGTTTTTGGTTTATTAACCTAAACATATCGCCTTTCCCGACTGAGCTACGTGAGCTTCGCGATCAGTTAGCTCAACCATTTGCCGTTTATAATGACGGTATATTGTACGGTGTAAATAACAATAACCAGCTCTGGTCTTATCATCTTAATAAAAAGATATATCAACGCCTTACAACAATACCCAGTAATAGCCGATATTTGGCGGACTTTAATGGTGAAACCTTTTTATTCACCCAAATGCATTTATTGCAAAAAAATATCGTATCTTTGAATATGCCAGGTGCTCAAAATTAAGTCAGTGCGTCCTGCACCTACCCGTGTAGTAAGAGACGTTTTATGCAGCGAACTGTGAAAACAGAAAAACCCGCAAGATCGCAGGGTAAACCAGCTCCTACTCCATGTTGTCGGAGGCGCTTTATGCAGCGAACTGTGAAAACAGAAAAACACACAGGATCGCAGAGTAAACTTGTTCCTACTCCGTTTAGTGGCAGGCGCTTTATGTGGCGAGCTGTGAAAACAGAAAAACACGAGATCGCAGGATAAACCTGCTCCTACTTCGTGTTGTCAGAGGCGCCTTATGTGGCGAGCTATGAAAACAGAAGAACACACAAGATCGCAGGATAAACCTGCACCTACCCGTGTAGTAGGAGACGCTCTATGCGGCGAGCTATGAAAACAGAAAAGCACACAAGATCGCAAGGTAAACTTGCTCCTACTTCGTGTTGTCAGAGGCGCTTTATGCAGCGAACTGTGAAAACAGAAAAACCCGCAAGATCGCAGGGTAAACCTGCTCCTACTCCATGTGGTAGGAGGCGCTTTATGCAGCGAA
>NZ_RCSQ01000248.1:0-1890 GCF_004103255.1 Pseudoalteromonas sp. PS5 | reverse complement strand
TCATCAGGATTTCCATTGACCATCCGTCTGACGCTATGTGGTGTAGATTAAATAACAGTACGCCTGATGTTTCTGCGGTCTTTATAAAGCTTACCCGTAACATCACTTCTGTGGATAGATTAAACGGCCTCCCTACTTCCTCACGCACATATGCTTTAAGTGCGGTTTCTTTATCTTGCTCATCGAGTTCACTGATGTCTTTTTGCTGAATCGCAAACTCGACTTCAGATATTGTTTTTATCTTTTGATATGCTTCACCATCATGCTCTTCATAGACGGTTCTTAAGACTTCATGACGCGCGATAATTTCACGAAAGGCTCGCTGAATACTCGTCAGACTAATCGTGCCTGACAGCTCAAACACCATCGGCATATTGTACTCTGGAGTGCTGCCTTGCAAACTATCAATAAACCATAGCCGCTGTTGGGCAAAAGACAGAGGGAACTTATCTGTGTTTCTTTCTACTCGCGAGACTAGGTTTGACCCTACATCAACTGCATTTTTTACCAATATAGCGATATCTACGATGGTAGGGCTATCGTAAATTTCCCGCAGTGGTATTTGTACGTTTAGTTTATCTTCTATCTCAGAGCACAGCCTCATCGACAATAATGAATGACCACCTAATTCAAAAAAATCATCTTCAGTACTGATCAATGCAGGAGGTACACTAAATAGCTCAGACCAGATCTGTACTAGTGCTTTTTCTATATCATCTTTAGCCTCGATAACTATAGCTACAGTATCCGTATCAAGCGTTGTTGCTGATAACGCCACCTTATCAACCTTGCCATTTGCCGTTCTCGGAAATTCACTCACTACAATCAGCTTGCTTGGGATCATATGTGCAGGCAATGAGGTTTTTAAGTGTTGCTGGACTTGTTGTTCAACAGCACTGGTGGACTGAACAAGTCCTTCTCTCAGTTTGATATACCCCACAAGATACTTTGATGTGCCGCGTTCAATGATGAGTACGACGCTAGAGTCAACCTCAGAGCAAGAGTTTATTTGTGACTCAATTTCACCAAGCTCGACTCGAAACCCGCGAATTTTCACTTGATCATCGACGCGGCTAATGTAAATAAGTTCACCGTCTGAATTAAATTTAACTAAGTCTCCCGTTTTATATAATCGCTTTGAAGTGTTCCTTTTATTTGGGCAAAAGTATGGATTAGGAATAAAGCTATTTTGTGTCAATGTCGCTTTGTTCAAATAACCTCTGGCCACTCCATCTCCACCAACATATAACTCACCCACAGCACCGTAAGGTAGCAAAGCTTGATCCGCATCTAAAATATAATACTGCATATTGGCAAAAGGAGTACCAATCGTTGCCTGCTTACCCTCCAAGCATCGGCCAATTGAGCTACAGATAGTTATTTCAGTTGGGCCATAGGCATTTAAAAATTCAACACCTACTGACAGCCACTCATTAGCAAGTGAATCAGGGCAATGCTCACCACCTACCATCACTGTGGTTAGACTTTCATATTTTTTAACTTTCAAACATCGCAACATAGAGGGAGTCATAAAGAGGTGGGAGACATCACCATAATGTACTAACTCTTTTCCATACTCTAACGTTGTCGCTAATCGCAATTTGGCTCCATTTACGAGGCCTAACCACATGACCCAAACGGCAGCATCAAAGGCAACTGATGAACAATGGTAAATAGCCGCGCTAGGGGATAATTGCGTGTATTCGAGGGAAGTAATCATATTGTTGTGCAAGCTTTGATGCTCAATCATCACGCCTTTTGGCTGTCCTGTCGAGCCTGAGGTATAAATCACATACGCCAGATGTGATGCGCTCACACCGACCTCTTGTGGCCGAGTACGTGGATACGCATCACACAGGTGCGGCTCTCCTAAGGCAAATCCATCTAACC
>NZ_RCSQ01000247.1:0-549 GCF_004103255.1 Pseudoalteromonas sp. PS5 | reverse complement strand
CCTAAGGCAAATCCATCTAACCTAACTTGCGTTTTGGTAAAACTCGCTAATGCTTCTGCCGTCTCTCCATGGCTCACTACCACCGATAATGACGCATCTGCTATCATATATTCTAAGCGGCTACGCGGATAACTCGGGTCTAGTGGCACATAAGCACCTCCTGCTTTTAAGATCCCTAAAACCGCTATCACCATCTCCAGTGACCTATCTGCGCACACACCCACTAAGCTATCTGGCCCTATCCCATGCTCTGCGCGCAGGTAATGTGCTAGCTGATTCGCCTTCTCATCCAGTGTCTTATATTGTAAAACGTCATCTGCAAATGCAACCGCAACTTGCTCTGGCACTAAATCCACTTGACGCTCAAACAACGTATGAATACAAGCCGACTTATCATACTCTACTGCTGTGTCGTTCAGTGTATACAGCAGCTTGTGCTCTTCTTCTTTCGATAACAATGGCAAGCTACTCACTGCGGTTTGTGCACTGGCTTCACTCAATCCTGTCAATAGCCGCTCAAAGTGCGTATTCAGCTGGGCAATATGTCCT
>NZ_RCSQ01000246.1:0-5795 GCF_004103255.1 Pseudoalteromonas sp. PS5 | reverse complement strand
AAATAGACCACTTAATTAAGCGAATTGGTATAATGTAAGCTTTGCCAAAAGATCAGAACGCAGTACTTAATGTAATGGGTATCAAAAAGCTGAGTAGTAGGCTCAGCTTTTGGGTTTAATTGATGTTTTGCTCTAAGAACACCGACTTTTCTATTTGTTCAAAGATACCCTGATAATAATTAGGGTCGACTATCATTTGCGACTCGACGATTTCACCATCGCTATTTAGGCGTTTAGCCACCGCATTAATCCTAAGTCGACTACCGCTTTTTATTGGGGCAACATTGGCAGAGACATCAACAGTAAGTATATCATCCATGTTGTTGTCACCAAATATCCAGTTTAAGCCGAGGGTGAAATAGGTTGCCAGTGCTTTGGTGACCGCTTCGGTGGTATTGGTTTGGGTGGTGGAGTAATTTGCTATTAGCACACCTGAAGATGAGTCTGACGCACTGATAGTAAACTCTCTATCCAGCAGTGCGTTGACAAGTGCACGGTAAACCAAAATAGACTCTGCATCGCTATATTCTTTGGTTTGTAAGCTACGCACTTCCATCGTTGACATTTGTGGCGCGGAACTTTTACATCCACTCAGCATAAGCAGTGTTGTCGCAAGTACGACACCTTTAACGGTTGCTGTTACTAGGGCGTTCATTGATTATTGCTCCTAGAACGAACTGGTATGATACGCTACTTTTTCGACTGTATCTCTCTTATCAAACTTGATGACAACCGTGAGCGTCTTAGTACTAACCTTACTTTTGTCATAGCCCGTTGACACTATGCCACCGCCATTCCCTGAAAAGTAGCCCAATGTTCCCGAGTTCGTTTGAAACACTTGCTCTTTGGTAAATTTGTCATAGATCCACACTTCTTTGCCATCAGGATCGGTCTTGACAATATTAGGGCTGCCTAATGCAATAGCGACGTCACTGGCCGGAAGGCCATTTTTGATTTCTTTTTGAACCACACCAACAGTCAGGTTTTTATCAGCGGGTGTGTCGTTATGTGGAGTTGAATTACAGCCTGAAAGCGCCAGTACTGCACTAACAGAGCAGATGAGTAAGCGGTGCATTTTATTACTTTCCTTCGTTAATGTATCAGGAACTAACTTAGCTCAAAAAATTAGCAACTGCAATCACAAACTACAGACTTTGGCGACGCGCACTACATGCTTGTCCCAGCGCTGTTGAATATTGTCCCATTATTGGGAGAGAAAACGAAAAGGAGACTGTTAAATTTACTATATATCAATAGGTTACTTTTGGCATGGTGTTCGCTTTATGAAATCAAAAAACAGTGCGATAACACTATGGACATTAAAATCAGCCGCAATAAATCCTCTCGTCAGTCACCCATTTGGCGGTGGCTAGGTATAACGCTTAGTGTGTTTGTGGCACTGAGTTTTTTGCTATCTCAAGAGCATAATCAGCTTGATGCGAATACGATTACCTTTGCACCAATTCAAAAAAGCTCGATACAGTATAGCGTTTCTGGGTATGGAAAATTACGTTCGAAACTTAGCCGAGAAATCACCACAACATTTTCCGCTCAAGTAAGCACGGTCGAGTATCTTGCAGGCACAAAAGTGGAGCCAGATACCGTTATTATGCGCTTGATTAATCCTGAGCTGACGCAAAGATTGCAGCGTGAACGGTTAACACTTGCTAGGCAACGCGCCAGTGTTGACGCATTGAAGCTCAGTCAGCAAAGTGAATTACTTACCTTGCAAGGGCAAATAGCACTGCTCCATAGTGAGTGTGAGAGTGCCAAACTCCGAGAGCAAGCTGAGCGACTGTTAGTGAAACAAGGCATTGTTTCAGAACTTGATCATAAGCGCTCCGTCCTGACTCTTGAACAGCTAAAAACCCGCGTTTTACTCAGTGAGCAACAACTTACACAAATGCAAGCACTACATACAAGAAGTATTGAGATTGAGCAGGAGTTGCTAAAAGAATATGAGCTGAGCCATGACATAGCAAAACAAGCTGTGGAACAACTGAACGTCAAAGCTGGGATCGCAGGGATGTTGCAAGCTGTGAATGTGAGTCAAGGGCAAGCAATTACACCGGGGCAAACTCTTGCGGTGGTGGGCAGTGAACGTCTGCTGGTGGCAGACTTGTTAGTACCTGAACGAGAGGCCAGTGAGGTAGTGATAGGGCAGCCGGCGATGATCAATACCTTTGTCGGTAAAGTTGCTGCAACGGTGAGTCGTGTTGTACCGGTTGTTCAAGACGGTCGTATCGCCATTGAGCTGGCGTTAACGGGGGCACTGCCAAGTAACGCGCGTCCGGCGCTGAACATCGAGGGTAAAATCTTTACTGCAAGGATACAGGACGCGCTCTCAATCCCCCAATTACCGTGGCTGTCTCCACAATCCAATAGCGACTTATTTGTTTTAGATAAACAAGAAAATGTACTCATCAAAAAAAGTTTCAAGTTTGGTAAACTAGCCGGCAATGCCATTGAAATACTTGAAGGCGGCTCAGCCGGTGAGCAAGTGGTGATGTCAGATATGTCAGCTCATCAACACTTAAAAAAAATAACAATTACATCACTCAATCGGTAAAGGAAAAGCAAATGGATAATACAATTTTGGCATTGCACCAAGTAAGCAAGGTTTACTACGGTCAGGATGTAGAAACCCATGCGATTAGTAACATCAGTCTAAACATCAAAGCAGGTGATTATCTCGCAATTACAGGGCCATCCGGCTCGGGTAAGTCGACGTTGCTCAGTGTTTTAGGGCTACTAGAGGAGATCACCTCAGGCAGCTATTGCATTCAAGGTGTTGAAACCAGTTCACTCGATGCAGATACTCAGGCAGAACTGAGGAATTTACATATTGGTTTCGTATTTCAATCATTTAATCTGCTCGATGGGTTAACCGTATTTGACAATGTTGCGTTACCGCTACACTACCGAGAGCCAATTCTCACAGCTCAAGAAATCGAACAGCGCGTGATACGAGCGTTAACGCAAGTAGAGATGTCCCACCGAGCCAATCACAAACCGAGTCAATTATCAGGAGGTCAGCAACAGCGCGTAGCTATTGCCAGAGCGCTTGCGGGCGAGCCAAGTATTTTGCTGGTGGATGAACCCACAGGTAACTTAGATTCTAAGAATGGTGATGCGGTGATGGCCTTGCTGAACAGCCTCAATGAACAAGGTGTTACCATTTGTATGGTTACTCATGACACCCGCTATGCAGGCTACGCAAAACAGCAAATTCAACTGCTGGATGGAGTATTGGTGTCAACAAGCAAAGTGTCTCACTCAGCTCATTTATCGGAGGTTATGTGATGACTTTGATGCAGCTCCAACGGCAAACCACACTGGCCATCAAAAGCTTACTTCAAGTGCCTAGTTTCTGTATTACATTAGTGTTGACCTTGGCGCTGACACTAAGCTGTTTTTTTGTTGCGCTGAGCCTGTTTAGCGGCTTTTTTATTAAACCTCTTGATATAGAGAGTGAGTCACGCTTTGTGGTCATTGAGCAAAACAATATCTATCAAGATCGGGTATTTGAAGGCATGCAAAGTGTTCAAAACATGCTTAATTGGCGACAAACCGAGGCGCTTTATCAAAAGCGTGCTTTGATCAGTAGTTTTTCGGATGTCGTCGAAAACCTACCAGGCTCACCTAAACTGACGCTGAGTTTTGTAAGTGATGACTACTTCACTATGATGAAAATGCCACTTGCGCTGGGTCGATACTTGACTACGACTGAAGATATTAATCAGAAAAACCCTGAAGTGATTATTTCCTATCCATTGTGGCAAAAGTATTTCAATGGTGAAGCTCGCGTGCTGGGCGCGAGCTTACGGATTGTTGATAAGCTATATACCGTGGTCGGTGTCGCTGCTCAGGCCTATTCAGACCCTTATTTTTTAAACCAAGGTAAGGGAGAGCTATGGTTAAGCTTCTCAGAGAATGAGCGATTTTTTGGTACCAAGCGTGGTGAATATCATCCATGGACAAGTAGGCAGGAAAATCTCAAGTTATTGGCGATACTTACCGAGCAAGGCACACACAGCACTTTAGCGCAGCAGCTTTATCAAAACAGTCTCAGGCATCGAGGAGAATGGCAATCAGCAGAGCAAGAGTTACAGGATATTAAACCTATCATACGTCTATATCGGGATGTAGAAGTAGCAGGCCATGATACCTTGGCTATTGTTGTGCTACTCAGTGTGATGTGTTTGGTGCTCATTGCCATTTTTAATGTAAGTAACTTATTCATCTCTCGCGCTCACACGCTTCAACAACAGCTTGTGCTGCAGGCAATGCTTGGTGCAAAGCGTGGTGTATTGTTTCGTGGCATTTTCCTCGAAGCGTTATTGCTAGTTGCAAGTGCCGTGGTGGTTGGGCTATTTTTTGCGGCGTGGCAACTGCGGCTATTACAATCCCTGACTCACAGTTACTTACCGCTTATTGATACACTCTCTCTGGACTCTACTGTGTTGCTTAGCGCAGTTTTGATAGTGCTGTTGTTGGCGTTATTGTTTGCTTTTGTAACGTCGCGTATGGTTAATTTTAATCAACTCAGTCAAAGCATGCGTACTTCGGGCAAAGGGAGTGTGAAAGCGCTCAGCATGCAGATGACCAAAACACTGGTTGCGGTTCAGCTATTTTTTACCACCGTGCTGGTGTTTGGTGCAACGCTTGTGCTGAGCAAAAGTGCGGATACACTGTTGCGACCCCTTGGAACTCAGGTAGATAATATGTACAGTGTGATGCTACATATACCAAATGACTCGACGCCATTTCCCAAGCGCTACACACACATTGAAGACTTTAAACAGGCACTCAGAAAAATACCCGGTGTGGTGGGGGTAGCACATGGTGAAAGCCCATTACAAAACGACTTAGCGGTGGTTGCGATGCGGGATCTGGCTGGTGAATGGATGCCAAGTATGATCCGAGCAAATGTAGGTCCAGATTATTTTGCATTAACAGGGCTTTCGCTGATTGCTGGGCGCACATTTAGTGAAGCGGCGATTAGGGGGGACAAAGAAGAAGTCATTGTATCAGAAGCAGCCGCACATGCGCTAAAGCCGGGGGGCAATGTTCTCGGAGATACATTCTTTATATTTAACCCCGATGTCCCAGCTGAAGTGGTCGGGATCTCACAAAATTTCAACCATCCAAAACGTTATACCGAGCTTCAAGGCAAGACGGCTTGGTTGCCTGCGCTTCCTTTTGGTTACCCGTTTATTATTGAAATGGAACCTGATGTAACACTGACGCGTGCTCAAGTTCAATCGGCTATTCAATCCGTAGCAGGTCAGGCTGGTATATGGCGGTTTTTAGACCTAACACAAACATATCATAAGCTTACATATTTAGAACGTCTCACATTGTTGTTAAGCTTTGGGCTATGTGGCTTTAGCTTATTGTTATGCGGTGTAGGTATATACGGCGTGCTCAGCTATAGCTTTGAGCAACGACGATATGAGTTTGGTATGCGCATGGCGCTGGGTGCGAAAAAACAACGTTTATATCGCTTGTTAATATCAGACACGCTGATACCCGTTTGTGCGGCAATTTTTGTCGCTGTGACAGTCGTAGTTGGGCTGTACTTGAGCGCGCCATCATCTGAGTGGGTTTTAGTCAAGCCAAGCTGGTTTTTGGTAGTGCTGATGACACTACTTACTTTTGCACTTTTCTGTGCAGTATATCCGATGAGACAACTCATCAATTCCGCTCCAATGAGCGCAATAAGGCAATAAAAGTGTGGGTAAAAACCTAATACCAATTTGAAGGAGTGAATCTGACGCTAACAGTGTTAAAAA
>NZ_RCSQ01000245.1:0-4342 GCF_004103255.1 Pseudoalteromonas sp. PS5 | reverse complement strand
TCTCATTTAGAACAACTAAATAGCAAAATTTTTGCCTAGTTATCGACAAGATTTCTCGCCTCAAAATAGACCACTTAATTAAGTAAATTGGTATGATTAAAATAATTAGTATAAGAAAGGAATATGTGTCTGTGGTAGAAGTACAAAATGTTGTCTTCTCTCGTCGTGACGGAGAGTCTCGCAGAGAAATTTTAAGTGATCTTAATCTTAGTATCGGTAAAAATGAGCAAGTGGCAGTGGTAGGAGATAGCGGCTCTGGCAAAACCACATTGATCCATTTAATAGGTGGGCTACTCAGGCCTGACAGTGGCAGCATCATTATCGACGGCCAAGATATTACAAAATTTAACGACACAGCGCAGGCCAGATACCGCAGAAGCCTGGGCATGATATTCCAGCATTATCAACTACTATCAGTACTCAACGTATACGACAATATTACTTCCAAGCACAGCTCAACAATATAAAACTAGCACCACAGACAGTCAAAACACTGGCTTCACGCTTGGGGATCGCAGATAAACTCAATGCCTTACCACATCAATTATCTGGTGGGGAGCAACAGCGAGTAGGTATTGCACGGGCTATGTTGAATAAACCTCAGTTGCTATTAGCAGATGAGCCCACAGGCAATTTAGATGCAGCCAAAAGCGAAGAAGTTGTGTCACTTTTACGTCAGCTATGCCAAGAGCAGTCGGTGAACCTGATTATGGTTACTCACAGCCAACACCTTGCCAATAGCCTAGATAGAAAAGTGACCATTGAGAATAAGCGCGCTTATGGTTAAGCACTCTCAGTTAAACATGGCCTTACCTACAGCGCTTGAAATTAGATTAATACTGGGGGTTTTTTTCCAGTTTTATCGCCGACACCTTTGGCTCTTTTTCCTGTTTGTTCTTGGTTTGTCGCTGGGGAGTGCGTTATTAGGTGCAATCCAAGGGCTGAATCAAGAAGCGAATAACCGCTACCACCAAACCAGTGCGTTGATAAATAATCCAATCAGTCACTTTGTGAGGCCAATTCACGGTAGTAAAACACTTGAAGCGACTATTTGGCAGGCGCTACGAAAAGCAGGTGTACGTTCTACTGAGCCGGTGGCTGAAGGGGTGGTCACAATAGTCGAAGGTCAAAAAGTACGTATAAAAGGTGTAAATACTCTTCAGTGGCTTGGCAAAGGGAGTCAATCAGACCGTCAACAAAATCAAAATCCCAGTATGCAGTTTGGTTTTAACACTATTTATATCTCCAATGCATTAGCGGAGCGCTTCTCCTTGAAGCAGCATCAAAGTATGCAAATTGCCGGTGTTGATTGTGTGTTTTTCGTATTACCAGGGCTTAGCGGGAATACCGCGTTGGCAGACATAGCCTTGGTTGACCGCCTGTTACATTTGGAAGGAAAAATCAGTTACATAGAAATTTCAGACTTTCATTTGAATAGTGCGCAGGTAAACGCCATTATTACCAACAAAGCGCGACTGCAAAGTGCCGAGGCGCAATCATTCGACTCCCTGTCACAAGCCTTCTTTTTCAATCTCAAAGCGCTTGCGTTATTGGGTTATGTTGTTGGCGCTTTTTTAAGTTTCAATGCCATTAAATTGTGTCTGCATAGCCGACAAAAATTGCATCAGCAACTTATATTGCTGGGTTGTCTGCAGCGCACGCTTGTTGTCGCCGTAAGTATAGAAATAATACTACTTAGCTTTTTGGCAGCGTTGCTCGGTGCCGGTATCGCTTTTGTCGGCTCGAATGCTTTGGTGGCAGAAATCACACTCGCACTGAAAGGTCTCTTCGAACTGGACAGGCATTTACCGGTTCATTTCAGTTGGGTGGTCGTTTTACAAGCCTTTATGCTAAATATGTTGGTATTGGCGAGCATTGCTTATGCACAAACCAATGTGTTGATTTTCCATCGTAAGAAAAGGTTTCAAGTACTTTGTGTCATAGGAGCAGGACTGATAGCAGGGTACTTCTATATTGGTAGCGATAATCCTTTTTTCGCGCTTGGCCTTTGTGTGTGTTTATTGCTGGTGTTCTTTATTATTACGCCTGTGGTACTGCGAATATCGTTTGCGTGTATACCCACAACCCGGCCATTACTCAAGTGGATGAAAGCCGATAGTCATGAGCAGATCAGAGTATTAACCACGAGCGTCTATGCAGTTTTGCTGGCTGTGGGTACGTCGGTGGGGTTGCAAATTATGGTTGCAAGCTTTAGCACTGCGTTGCAAATTCATTTAGATAGTCGTTTAAGTGCCGAGCTCTATATTCGGCCAAATCATATAGAAAGCTGGCAGTATCAATGGTTATCAGCAAGGCAGGAAGTTGATACTGTGGGTGTTTTTTGGCAAGCAGAAGGCAGTTATCAGCGCAATGATAGTGACCCTAATACACAATCAGTGAGATTAATCAGCTTTGGCTCTCATGCTGATTTACATCAAAATCTTACATTGCTTTCTGGAGCTCCACCAACTTCAAAAACGCTGTACCACGAAGCCAGCATACCGCGCAGTGGGTGCCTTGCTAATGAACCAAGTAAACTATTACATGGCATAAGATTGGGTCAATACGTCACCATCAAACAGGGTGAGCGTCAGATTAACTGCGAAATAACAGGGTTTTACTATGATTATGGTGAGCAGCGCAGTGTTTTTGTGGTGGTTACTACAGCCATTTTACAAGCCAAGTTTAATTACGAGGCTTTTGGCTTCTCATTGCGTTTAAAAGAAGGAGCTGATGAGCTCGGCTTAAAACAGCAACTTTTACAACAATTTGAGCTTACCGAATCACAAGTTGTTGAAAATCATGTGTTTAAAAAATATGCGACACAATTATTTGAACATACATTTTACGCGACCAATGCTCTGAACCTGATGATAGTGGTGATTGCCTTATTTGGTCTTTGGGTGTCATTACTCACTTTGGGAGTCAAGCAGGTGCAACCTTTGGCTGTGCTTAAAACCTTGGGGATCACTACACTACAAGCATTTCAGATTAAGCTGTCGCAAAGCTCGATTATCTTATTGGTAAGCCTGGTATTAGCAATGGTATTAGGTGGGTTATTGGGCTGGGTATTACTGAAGTTTGTAATGCCTGTCGGGTTTGGCTGGAGCATTCCTTTTTTGATTCCGTATCAAAGTATTATGGTGTTTATCATGGGTATTTATAGTTTAGCCTTGTTGGTAAGTATTGCCCCGCTCATTAAGTTCAGTCGATATGCAGTTGCGGACTTATTACATGAAGACTAGATTGTGTTTATTGTTATTTATATTGGCACTATGTGTGGCTTGTACGCCAGAGCCTGCCAGCGACACCGAGGCTCAAACGCGCTTTTTTAGCCAAGTGCGAGGCACTGCTGTATCACCGGATTATCAACTACGCTTTCCTCATGATCATGGCAGTCATCCAGATCAAGGTATTGAATGGTGGTATATCACGGCAAATCTTCACAGCGATTTAGGCAAAGCGTTTGGGGTGCAATGGACGTTATTTAGAGTATCCGCCCCAAACACACATTACGCGAGTCATTGGTGGGATGATCAGCTCTACTTTGCGCATTTTGCGATCCAAAATGATGAGTCTCATCAAGCTTATGAGCGTTATGGTCGCGCAGGTCAAATAGAAATCGCCACTACTCCTTTTATTGCCCGCCTTGACGACTGGTATTTAAAAAGTGACTCAAGCGCTTTTTTGCCTCTGTCTCTGCATGCAAGCGAAAGCGGCAACAGTATTAATCTTAAGCTTAATGATAGTCCCTTGGTATTACATGGGGAAAATGGTTATAGCGAAAAGACCGCAGATGGTCATGCATCCATGTATTATAGCTACCCATTTTTAAATGCCTCTGGCACGCTTTACTTTAACGGTGAAAGCCATCAAGTATCAGGTAAAGCTTGGCTTGATAGAGAGTGGTCATCAGCTTTTATAAGTAAAACACAGCGTGGATGGGATTGGTTTAGTATCCGCGCAAAAGACAGCAAACAGGGGGCTCTGATGGTGTTTTGCATTCGTGATAGTGAGCAAAACTACACTGATTGTCGAGGTACCAAGATTGCAAGCGATGGAAAATCGCCACAGCAGATAGAACATAATGAAATTAAACTGACGGTGCTAAAGTCAATACCGCTTGATGGTGTTCATTATCCTTCTAAATGGCTGCTGGAGCTTGATGGTAAGTCACCAATTACCATTGAAGCCATTAATCGAGACTCTAGGAATCAGCTCTCTATTCCCTATTGGGAGGGGCGAGTCAGAACCTCTGGAGGATTTGATGGAGAAGGTTTCGCTGAGCTGGTGGGCTACGAATAAGCGCTAAAAATTATATTGATACCAATTTGACTTAATA
>NZ_RCSQ01000244.1:0-5597 GCF_004103255.1 Pseudoalteromonas sp. PS5 | reverse complement strand
TCCCGAGCTGGGGTTAATTAAGAAAATTGGTATAACAAATCATATTATTAGCTATCTACCAGGCTTTCTTATTATTCAAGAGTTCAGCCACTACAAAACATAGTCTAGTCACGGTTTACAAAGTGACGGTGATGAAAGGCTAGGTGCTCATCAATAAAACTTGAGATGAAAAAGTAACTATGATCATAGCCGTCATGAGTGTTCAGTGTGATAGGGTAACTGGCGTTTTCAGCTGCCTCTTTAAATAACCAAGGTTTTAGCTGCGCTTCTAAAAACTGATCCTCAGTGCCTTGCTCTATCAATATCGGTCTTCTTACTGGCTGGTCGTAATTCGTCATTAATACCGTGGCATCATACTGCTGCCAGTGCTGGGGCTCGTCCCCCAAATAACCTGAAAAGGCTTTTTCCCCCCAAGGGCAGTTACTCGGGTTAACGATAGGGCTGAACGCTGAAATGCTGGTATACATATCTGGATTTCTGAGTCCAATGACAAGGGCGCCATGACCACCCATTGAATGACCACTAATGGCTTTTTGATTGTTGACAGGGAAGTGCGCTTCGATAAGCTCTGGTAGTTCTTGTGTCACATAATCATACATCTGATAGTGCTTATTGTATGGTGCTTGTGTGGCATTGACATAAAAGCCGGCACCGAGGCCAAAATCGTAACTAGCATTTTCATCGTCAGCCACATCTTCTCCACGTGGGCTGGTATCCGGTGCTACTATGGCAATACCTAGTTCGTTGGCTTTTTTAAAAGCACCTGCTTTTTGCATGAAGTTTTCATCGCTGCAGGTTAACCCTGAAAGCCAATATAACACAGGCACTTTTTTCCCTTCATTGACAGTTTCAGGTAAAAAAATAGCGAACGTCATATCGCACTGGGTTGTTTGACTCGAGTGCTTATAGCGTTTGTGCCAGCCGTTTGACACTTTGTTGCTGGAAATCAGTTCCATCGAATTCTCCTTTATGAAGCGAGATAGGGCGCGAACGCGCCCTTGAAAAATATTGTTAGTAGTGGATCACTGACCGGATACTCTTGCCTTCGTGCATTAAATCAAAGGCTTCGTTTATGTCTTCAAGCTTCATAGTGTGAGTGATAAAGTCATTGAGCTTGAACTCACCGTCCATGTAGCGCTCGACAATCTCAGGAAGCTCCGAGCGGCCTTTTACACCACCAAAAGCGCTACCACGCCATACTCTGCCTGTGACTAGTTGGAAAGGACGTGTCGATATTTCTTGTCCTGCACCAGCAACGCCGATGATCACAGACTCACCCCAGCCTTTGTGGCAGCACTCAAGTGCACTTCTCATGACATCGACATTACCGATACATTCAAATGAGAAATCTACTCCGCCATCCGTCATTTCAACGATAACTTCTTGGATTGGCTTATCAAAATTCTTAGGGTTGATAAGATCGGTAGCACCAAGTTTTTTCGCAAGCTCGAATTTGTCTTCATTGATATCAACGCCAATAATACGACTCGCACCAGCCATCGTTGCGCCAATGATAGCGGATAAGCCGATACCACCAAGGCCAAAAATAGCGACGGTATCGCCTTTTTGCACTTTAGCAGTATTCATTACTGCACCCATTCCCGTAGTAACACCACAGCCAAGCAAGCAGATCTCTTCAAGAGGCGCTTCCTTATTTACTTTAGCCAAAGAGATCTCTGGTAATACCGTGTACTCAGAAAAGGTTGATGTGCCCATGTAATGGTAAATGGGTTTACCGTCTTTATAAAAGCGAGTTGTGCCATCTGGCATTAAGCCTTTACCTTGGGTTTCACGGATCTGCTGACAAAGGTTCGTTTTACCAGATTTACAGAACTTACATTCGCCACACTCTGGTGTGTACAATGGGATCACGTGGTCGCCAACGGCAACGCTGGTAACGCCTTCACCAACCGCCTCAACGATACCTGCGCCTTCATGACCTAAGATGGCTGGGAATACGCCTTCTGGATCGTCGCCAGACAAAGTGAAAGCATCGGTATGACATACGCCCGTTGCAGTGATTTTTACTAAGACTTCGCTTTTTTTCGGTGGCATTACATCCACTTCTTCAATGCTAAGAGGTTGGCTCGGGCCCCACGCTATAGCGGCTTTAGATTTAATAAATTCAGACATAGTGTTTTCCTTTCTTTAAAACATGATGAAAAGTATAACGGCTTTATAATTTTTGATAATCTATAAAAATAATAAAGACTTTTACGTGAGTGTAATAATGGATAGGTGGGTTGGTATTGATGAATTTGTTGCCGTAGCAAGTTATGGCTCATTCAGTGCAGCGGCAATACAGCTGAATACGTCAGTCGCGCAGGTGAGTCGTCGCGTAAAAATGCTTGAGCAAAGATTAAACGTACAGCTATTAATGCGTACCACAAGAAAGCTTGCCTTGACCCAAGAAGGAGAGGTTTTTCTATCTCATGCAAAACATTTACAGCATGGATTAGATGATGCGACAGCGGCGATAAGACAGCGTGACAGACAGCCGACGGGAAAGTTAAAGCTCACTGCACCAGTTATGTATGGTGAGTCTTATGTTATGCCAGCAGTAGTTGAATTTATGCGTTTATATCCCAAAGTGGAAGTAGAAATGCACCTTACCAATAACCAAGTCGACTTACTTGATAAGGGATTTGATTTGGCGATCCGACTTGGGAAATTACAGGATTCTTCGCTAAGAGCAAAACGCTTAACGACACGTAGTACCATGGTGTGTGGTGCAAACAGCTATTTGAATCAACGGGGTCAGCCGCACACCTTGGATGAGCTTTTGGATCACAACTGCTTAATTGGCAATAGTAGTGAGTGGCGTTTTGTTGAGCATGGCAGGACTAGGCAGATTAAAGTCGGTGGTTCGCTTCGTTGTAATAGTGGCTGGGGACTGGTGGAAGCTGCAAAGCAGGGGTTGGGTTTAGTGCAACTACCACACTATTACGTTAAACCAGCGCTCGATAAAGGCGAGTTGACAGAAGTCTTGACCAATTTTAAGCCCGAGGAAGAGGGAGTCTGGGCGTTATATCCGCCCAGACAATTTGTAGCAACTAGTTTACGTTTGTTATTAGACCATCTAAGCGAATGCTTTAGTCAGCCGTAGCCATTGTTTCTATCGCTTGGCTCAATGCGATTTCGCGGCTAGCACAAAACGCACTGTCCCCTAAACGCTCATGAATATTCAAACGTTTTAGCTTGTCAGTAGTTTCGGTGTTTGGAGAGTAAATAAAGACTCGGCACTGTGCGTCTAATGCGTCTGTAATCGCATTCTCAATAGCCAAGCCGACGGTGACATCTATCATAGCAACGTCGCTTAAATCTAACACCATTGCATTGTACTCACTTATTTTACGGTGTTGTCTTGCGATTGCTTTTGAAACACTGAAAATCATTGGTCCAGATAGATAAAAGAACAATAGTTTTCCGTTGGCTTGATCCAATAACTCACTTTCTTTTTTCGTCAGAGGTACGTCTTCATCACTATCACTATCGCTTATTGCTTTCACGTGGTTTGCCTGCACGCGACTCAAGCGCTCAATTACCATAACGTTAGAAATAAAAACACCAAGCCCTACAGCAACGATAAGGTCTACAAACACAGTCAGTAGCATTACACCATACATAATTGCCATTTGACTCATACTCAGCTTATGAGCGCGCTGTATAAAGCTCCAATCAAGAATGTTAAAGCCAACATACACAGCAATACCCGCAAGTACAGCCATCGGGATAGGCTCTGTTAACCCGCCTGCGATAAATACCACGGCCATTAAAATGAGCGCTCGAAATATGCCTGCTATTGGAGAGCGAGCCCCAACCTGAATATTAACGACGGTTCCCATTGTTGCGCCTGCACCAGGAAGTGCGCCAAATAAACCGGCAATAATGTTAGCTATACCTTGGCCTCTCAGTTCTTTATCTGAGTCATGTTCTGTTCTTGTCAAACTATCGGCAATCACAGCCGTAAGCAGAGTGTCAATACAGCCTAAGGTGCCAAGCACCAGCGCATCGATAAGCATCTCAACGAATAATTCAGGTGTTAAAACAGGAAATACAAGGCTAGGTAGCCCATTTGGTATTTCACCAATCCGGCGGATACTATCGGTATCAAAGATAATGACAGAGAGCAGTGTTACCGCTACTAGGGCAACCAATTGAGCTGGGACATACTGTCGCCACTTGCTTGGCATTTTGAATAAAATAGCCAGAGTAATGACACCCAAAAATAGCTCAGAGAAATGCAGATCCATCAATAAATTTGGGATATTTGATAAGGTGCCGATTACGCCACCTGCCGGAGCTTGGTGGCCAAGTAACGGGGCGAGTTGGAGGATAATGAGAATAACGCCAATCCCAGACATGAAACCTGAGATCACACTGTATGGCATTAGCGTAACGTATTTACCTAGCTTTAGTGTGCCAAGTAGTACTTGGAAGGCACCGGCCATCATCACCACAGTGAAGCCCATCGCAAGGCCATTTTCTGGGTACTTGCTCATCATCGCGGTCAGTACCGCTGTCATAATGACGGTCATAGGACCGGTAGGCTCAGAAATTAGTGAAGTTGAGCCTCCAAATAATGCGGCAAATAACCCAACAAGAATAGCGCCCCACATGCCGGCTTCTGCACCAGCACCGGAGGCTACCCCAAAGGCAAGTGCCAGGGGTAAAGATATAATAGCGGTGGTAACACCACCGAATAGGTCACCTTTGAAAGATGCGTGTTTAAATCTCTTAAATGTGATCATACTTTTGACTATAACGATCAAAGAATTGACGGCATTCTACTGATAAATGATATGCAGTGCTATGAAGGACTGGTACTACCATTTCCATGTTCAGTAGCATTATACCAATCAGTCTTAATACGAACTCAATTTGAAGGAGTAAACCTGACACTAACTGCGTTAAAAACTTCTTATTCAGAACAACTAAATAAAAATTTTTGCCTTCTCGCCTCAAAATAGATCACTTAATTAAGATAATTGGTATTAGATACAAAAAAGCCAGTCTACATAGACTGGCTTTTTTATTTTTTACTTAATCAACCTGAGCTGGCGAGGCCATTTCGGCACTCGCTTTACCCATCGGTGACTTGGAGCCAACACCTAGGCCACTATTTGCAACTACTTCACGAAGCTCATGTGGCATTGCCGGTGGTATCTGTGCAATGACGTCGTCATTCACACCTTGAGCCTTGGTCATTGGCGCTGCGGCGGTTTGGTTAAAGCGAATACGGCTATAGGTCGTATCACCATTCGCATTATGCGGTGGGGTTTCTTTAACCGTTTCAGATGCTATTTCTGCTTGTGGTGCAACTTCTTCAACCGTTTCAGATGCTGCTTCCACCTGCGGTGCAACTTCCTCAGCGGTTTCAGGCGCTGCTTCTGCTTGCGGTGTAACTTCCTGAGCGGTTTCAGGCGCTGCAGCTTCAGTTTGCGGTGCAACTTCCTCAGCGGTTTCAGGCGCTGCTTCTGCTTGCGGTGTAACTTCCTGAGCGGTTTCAGGCGCTGCAGCTTCAGTTTGCGGTGCCACTTCTTCAGCGGTTTCAGGCGCTGCTTTTGCTTGCGGTGTCACTTCTTCAGCGGTTTCAG
>NZ_RCSQ01000243.1:0-3078 GCF_004103255.1 Pseudoalteromonas sp. PS5 | reverse complement strand
ATTAAGTCAATTGGTATTACCCCCTTCGCTAGCCAGACTGCTTTGGAGATAACACCGCTTTCGCGTCCTGCTTTTGCTAAGGTACCTACACCTTGTAGGCAAGGCGAATTTACGTACCAATAACTGCCTATTGGAAGTGAATTCAACGCAGTTGGTGCTAAATCTGGCTGCTAGCAAGGCATTAATTATCCGAAGCTCTGATCAAATAATCAATAAATAAGCGTAACCGATGTGGCATGTTGTCTCTATCTCGATATAACAAGTGAACCGTTCTCGGTTGCCCAGACCACCTTGGTAGCAAACGAACTAACTTGCCACTTTCTATCCACTCACTAGCCATAAAATAAGGGATAAAACCCACACCAAGCCCTTCAATCACAGCTCGAGAAACAACATGTAAATCATCCGCTTCTAGTCTAGCGGGAGGCAAAGGCGTATAGCTAAATTTTTCACCGGTGGTGGTCTCAATCAGCTCCCAAACCCTGACAGGGTTACTTAAAATAACAGGCAGCTTTTGTAGTTCTTTAGGGTGGTTAATTGTATTTGCTTCAATTAAAGCTGGACTACTACACACTATTGACTTTACTTGCTTCAACGGCCTGCTTATCCAATCAAGCGGAACCTCGTCACAGGCTCTGAAAGCGAGGTCAATATGCTCTTTTTCAAGATCAATATTTTTATTAGACAGTGAAAGGTTAATAGATATTTTTGGGTATTCGCGCAAGAACGCATTAAAGATATGCGCTAACTTATATTGAGTAAAATTATTCGGTGCTGACACGTTAATCGTCCCACTCGCCTCTCCTTTTTCATCAAATAGCGCATCACCTGCACTTTGCAATGCTTCTAATAATCCGCCACAGCGCTGAAAATATTGCACACCGCTTCCTGTTAATGTCACTCTATGCGCATCACGATTCAGTAATCGCAATTGTAATGATTGCTCTAAGTTTTTGATACGTCTGCTTAATGTAGAAATAGGCATACTCAATTCAAGCGCAGCTTTACTAAAGCTACCTTGCTTCGCAACGACCCAAAATAGTCGCATATCATCTAAAGAATAGTTAATTTTCATATTTGGAATCTAATATATCAAAAACGCTTATATCTTGTTGATATTGGAATATATAAACTTATCTTAATTTCATTCAATTAGTTACCCATTTATATGAAAAAAAATGCCATTATCGTAATGATGCTTGTATGTGCATTCTCTTGGGGCAGCGTATTCCCCTTAGCAAAAGTTGTACTCCAAGATATGTCAGGCTTATCGCTGTCCATTTGGCGCTTTGCGATTGCTGTTTCTAGCCTTTTAGTTTTTATGTATATAACCAAAAAGCGCATAGTTTCATTATCACTAACTCAGTATCTTGCGTTAGCGGTCATCGGCTCTATTGGCATTGGAGGGTTAAACTTTGCTCTGTTCTCTGGACTGGAGCACACATCAGCCACAAATGGCGCGTTAATCATGGCTTTAAGCCCCATTGTTACTGCACTTCTGGCAGCCATCGTTGATCAAACCTCCTTGCGGAAACTACAGCTGTGCCAACTTGGCATCGCCTTATCAGGGGTTTTATTGGTCATTACCAAGGGTGATTTAAACAGCCTTATCAATTTAACAATCAATAGAGGCGATGTGACTATTCTCATCGGTATGTTGGCTTGGTCATGCTACACGGTCTGTGCATCCAAGGTATCACATTGGTTAGCCCCCCTTGAATTTTCATTAATAACGATGGCTATGGGACTGACGACCTTGTTAATAATTAGCTTGTTTAGGGTAGAAGTAACACCTTGGGAATCGTTTATCACTTTGCCTAACTTCTCATTGGCGAGTTTAATTTACATCGGCGTCTTTGGCACCGTGGTTGGATACCTGTGCTGGAACAGTGGAGTGAAAGCGTTTGGCTCCGCAAAAGCCTCGTTATACTTCAACTTGGTGCCGGTATTTGCTGCTTTGGTTTCTGCGTTGATGGGACAAGCAGTCAGCGCAATTCAGTTAATGGGGATGTGTGTTGTATTAACTGGATTAATGATGCCTACCCTACTGCGCTTTATTAATACCAAATATGCAGCTGTCACAGCCTCAAAAATTAAGAGTTAAAATTGGATAATGGCTCATTTATATTAGTTGGGGGTATTACTTCAATTGATAGCAGCATCAGGGTGAAATTCTGCATTGAGCAGTCGCTGCCATTGGCGATCCCACTCTCTAGAGCGCTTTAGCTGGCTTAAGCCTTTGTTAAAATCGTTTTTCAACACTAGGCTACCCTCTCGAGATTTAGGAAATAAAACGTGGGCGGTGTAGGCCAAGAATGGTTTGTCGCTCGCATGAATTAACGTGGCATGCTCTGGTGTAAAGGCTTTAATGAGCAGCGCCTGCATCGCGACATCACTTAGCAGCACCAAGTCAACGCGGTCGTTGAATAGCATGTTTAAGCTGTGTTTATCATCCGTCACCATCAACACATCCAACTCACCTTGCTCTACCGCTTTATGAAACTCTGGCACATATTCATACCCCAATGTTGCACCAATCCGAAACTTTTTCAGATCATATATGTTTTCCCATTTTGGCAAAGGAGTTGTCTTTCTAAAATAGGCGAGCAAATTGCCTTTATAAATCTCATCGCTACAATAAAACGAATCAGCATATTCAGGCTCACACACCCAGTAAGACGCCATATCAAATTGCCCCAAGTTAGTTGATTGAAAGCTACGCTTCCAAGGCAAATACTCAAAGTGTACTTGGTAGCCTTGGCTTTCTAATGCTAGACGGATGATATGGTTAACAAAACCATCGTTTGCAAGTTGCTTGCCCGTATATGGAGGGTATTCTCCGGTGGCAACCGTTACTACACGCTTAGGTTGAGCCGAAGCGAACAATGAACAAGCCAATAAAATTAAACTCAAAAGTTGAATCATTGTTTCTTCACTATAAAAAACGTCTCTTTTAACTATAGTTGCTTTTTAGAACACCTTCTTCCATAAGCTAATTGCCAGCTTTAATACCAATTTTCTTAATTAAGTGGTCTATTTTGAGGCGGGAAAATCTTGTCGATAACTCCGCTACCGCGT
>NZ_RCSQ01000242.1:0-1949 GCF_004103255.1 Pseudoalteromonas sp. PS5 | reverse complement strand
ACCATCACCATCAAAGTCTATTGATGCTGTTAATCCTGTTTTGTAGTTGGGCTCAGCAACCAGTGAAATGCTGTATTTAGCCACGTCACTATTAAAGTCTTTGATTTCGAATGGTTTTGATATATTGGCAGAATAATATCCTTCTTGGTGGAGGTATTCAGGACTACCATCACCATCAATATCTCCCAAAAATTCGAAACCGCCAATAATGGGTTCTTCGATGTGATTAGAGCCATCCATGTTCAATATATAGCTCTTTCTGTTGCTAAGACCCCAATCATAGAGCTGATACACTACTTTATCGTTGCTATTTTTAGCAAAAGGAATTACTGACACCTTTTCAAGTGTTGTTGCTGTAAAATAGTCGATATTCTTTGCGACTTCTTTTGACCATGATTCATTTTGAGTAAATGGGGATATATTTTTCAATGTTGCACTAGTGACTTTGTTGAAGCTTGGCTCCCATTTTGTAAACCTGATAGCAGCCAGCGTCTTATGTTCATCAATAATTCTTAGTTTGTTGTCTTGCTTTGCTAAATAGGCATTACCATTGAATCCCAGCTCAGTTACATCACCAAATGTTATTTCCTTGACATCGAGCTTCTTCGTGCTTTTTATTTTTTCTTTTCGCTCATCACCATACAAGTCTAGATATTCATAAATGTAATTATATGTATCTGGTTGGTAGTCTGCGTTTTGTCTAGTTATGTTTTTGCCAATGATCTCGCTTTCTCTCGTGAGATAGTCATAATAAATGATGTTTGAAACAGTGATACCGTCAGAATTAAAGCTAATTGTTCCAAAAACTTGGTTTAGCTCATCGTTGAACATTGATGACCAACCATATTTTGAGTCGCGTGTTTCCTGCTTACAACTTTCTAGAGAATTCCCTACAGGCCAAATAACACTGCCGTTTTTTACGTCGATAGTACAGCCCTCACTAACTACTTCATCTGTTCCATCATCGTTTATATCTTTAGTAAATAAATAGGTGCCTGTTACCGCAAGCGTACCAACCAGGTTCATTTCATTATTTTGAATTTGGTAGATTTCGCCGTCCCATGTCAGCATTTCATTGAACAGACGATTGGTAAACTTTCCAACAACAAAGTCAGAGTTTGGTAAGTTGTAGTGCGCTTTGGTTTTTAGCGTATGCATATCAAGTGTAGACATACTGTTTTCATTTATCAGCATGATTTCGACGTTACCATCGTTATCTATGTCTTTAAATTTAACGATATCAGCGGTTACATTTGGGAGCACTTTTACATATTTTCTGGCAGTTAAATTTAGAAGGTGTACGTTACTTTTATCACTAATAACAACTGCATAGTGATTGTCCGATCTTTGATCGTAATAAATTCCAAACTCGCTAATTAACTCATCTTCGCTCTCGAGCTTCACTGAGTCAGTCACTGTTGTTTTTACAAGTTTATCATTACGGTTGATTTCAATAATTGCTAGTGTTTTATGATCACTGTTAATCTTCCCAACTATATCTTTATTCGAGTCATTACCAATATCAACAACGTTTATATAACCGATCTGGTTAATACTCGAGTAATGCTTAACTTTCTCTACGTGCGCGAATGATGATTGCGTCATTATTAATATAGTGAGAAGTGCTGTTGTAGAAAATTTCATGTTATTCCTTCTAGGTTTTTTACTATTTATAATGAAATTTTATTTAAAATCCAAATAGAATATAAAATAAACTAACATAATTTTCTTATCATGAATAACCAGAGAGATCGGATATTACCCTTGATCAAGTAAATTGATCCAAGGGTAAAAACTGATTATTACAATGTTGAATTGGGAGCAGTAACGCAGACTCTCAATTTGCGGAAGAGCCCTACCAGCGTCAGCAGAGAGAGCAGGTAGACAGGCATGCTTCCGCCACTTTTGCTCTTTGGTTCAGTGACCCCTGACTCTTTATCTGTATTGTC
>NZ_RCSQ01000241.1:0-2016 GCF_004103255.1 Pseudoalteromonas sp. PS5 | reverse complement strand
TTTTGCCTTGCCTGTATGGATGTAGGTACCTTAGCGATAGCAGGACGCGGTAGCGAGGTTATCGACAAGATTTTCTGGTCTCAAAATAGACCACTTAATTAAGAAAATTGGTATTGGGCTAGGCATGAGTTGATAGCCTATTAAATAGAGACTGAAAAAATAGGCTTTGTATAGATGGGTAGTCCATCGAACAGGACTGAAAAATTAGGCTTCAGATAGGTTGGTAGCCCATCGAACAGAGACTAAAAAATAGGCTACGCATGAATTGGCAGCCTATCAAATAGAAACATAAAAACACACTACGAATAGCTTGGTAACCCGTCAAACAAAGACTGAAAATAAGCTGCAATAGATTGTGTTTTGTTGTCGACAGTGTCTAGCGCCTGATAAAACTGCTCGAGTAGTGTCGAAACATACAGGCGTTGTGCTGTTAACTGTGCATCTAAAGCCTGTAACTTTAACTCTGCCTTGAGTTTTTCTTGCTCGGAAGCAGGTGTTTTAAGCTTATTTAATTCATCAATATAAGCCGCTTGGATTTTTGTCTCAAAGTCATTATATTTTTCATCAATTGCATCTAACCAAGTTTTGCCTGCCGACTTTTCTTCATCCATTAGTGCAAATAGCTTTTCGCTTATTTCCGGCTTCGCATATGCTTTTGTATACAGCGCTTGTATTAAATTTCCTTTTAATGAAACAAAGTGCGTTGCAAATGGCATGGCTACCGTGTCTTGGCTTGGAGACTGAGAAGCCGCGCCTACATTAGCCAGCTTATCAAATGTAAATTGTTCTGGGTTTGTGCCTTTGAGAATTTCTTCAATGTGCCGGCTTTTGTATAACGTTTTAGCCATCATATCCAGACCAGGATTCTCTACTTTTTCGATAGCTGACTCAGCAGCTTCCAGGCCAGTTAAAATATTGCAGGCTCCATGGTACTCAATTGCATCAGCTATCGCGGCTTGTAATGTATATACGGTTGTATCTTCATTATGTTTAGCTTGTAATTTTTTGCGTAACTCATTGCGCCGAGAGGTAATACCTTTTGTGATTACTTGCGCGGCCTGACTGGCAAGGTAAGCTTGGTTAAACTCAGCACGAACACCACTGCTTATACCTGCAAGACCCGATAAGATGCGATTACCAACTTGGTTGGTAAAAAGTGCGCCTGCACCACCAAGTACAGTGGTTAATGTGCCCAGCCAAAAGTTATTTCGTGACTCTGAGCGTTTCAAATACATTTTATACACGTTACAGCGCTGCTCTGATGCCGCGATAATACGATCTTGTAATTCATTTCTGATTTTTTTTTGTGCTTTTGGTTGCTTCTGAGTGTAAAGCTCAAAAGCGTAATCTAGTCTCGCCCGAGCGATGATACAAGATTTGCTACTTGGATCACTGTCTGGTTCACAAAATAATTTTTTGCTGGTAATGACAGTTTTATGTTTGCCCTTTGGAGGCTTCGGGTTTGTTTCATAAACTAACGCGTAATAACCGTTTTCTGTTTCCCACTTTTGTAGTTGTGTGTCGTTGGCAATTTGCCGCGCCAAGTCAATGGTAACAAACTCACCATGAGGAAATAGCTGAGATGCACCTGCCATATTTACCCTATTGTCCCCTGTATGAGAATACTCTGGGTTACCGCTACAGCCAGCAAGAAGTATTGAACATACCAAAATGGAATGTTTCATTAGATATTCCTTATTTTTATTATGTTGTTAGCTGTCCTTATACTGCATGACTAAAGACGAGAAAGTCGAAATAGACTTGTTTGTAACTTTAGTAAAGCACTTGTGAATTTCAAGTTTTAGAATAATCGTATCTTACTACGGCTGGGGGCGGCGCACTAAAAACGTTCACAGACGGATAAACCTCAAATACCACCCATTGGATAATTCTTCAAATGCCACCACATAACATGACCACTGGTTAACTCTTCGAATACCCCACTGGTAGGAGCCGCTTTACGCGGCGATTTTTCAACAATATCGCGGGGTAAATCCGCTCCCACAGCATATCATT
>NZ_RCSQ01000240.1:0-778 GCF_004103255.1 Pseudoalteromonas sp. PS5 | reverse complement strand
ACTGGGCACATGCCATAGAAAGTTATGGTCATGAAGTTAAAGTTATCGCACCGCAGTATGTTGTTCCTTACCGAAAAGGTAATAAGAATGACTTTAATGATGCTGAGGCGATAGCTGAAGCATCACAACGTGCGAATATGCGATTCGTACCTGTAAAAAACACTGAGCAGCAAGATATTCAACTTTTGCATCGCATCAGAGAGCGAAGAATAAAATTCAGAACAGCAATAATAAATCAAACACGAGGACTATTAGCTGAGTACGGCATAATTATCGCCCGAGGGGCAAATCAGGTTAGAAAAGCAGTACCTGATATTTTAGAAGATGCAGACAATAAACTAACCGTGTTATCACGCAGACACATAGCGAGTTTGTATGACGAGTTGACCGAGCTGGATAAACAAGTCAATGCTTTGGATAAAGAAATCAGTGAACTTAGCAATACAAAAGAAGTATGCCAAAGATTAAAAACAATGACAGGAATAGGGGCAATCATAGCAACGGCTTTTTACAGTGCAATAGGGGATGGAAAAGACTTTAAAAATGGTCGTCATGTATCCGCATGGCTTGGTTTAGTTGCTAAACAGCATACAACGGGTGATAACCCTAAGTTAAAAGGGATAAGTAAACGAGGGAATACTTATTTAAGAACACAGCTAATTAATGGCGCAAGAGCAGCCTTAGTAAAAGCTGAAAACAAAACCGATAAAGTGAGTGAATGGGCAAACAATTTACGTAAGCAACTGCCATTTAATAAAGCCGTTGTGGCCTTAGCCAA
>NZ_RCSQ01000239.1:0-837 GCF_004103255.1 Pseudoalteromonas sp. PS5 | reverse complement strand
TGGTCAATGGAAATCCTGATGAAGGAGTTTTTTGCACTGTATCATGCGCAAGAAGCAGGTGAAGCTAGCCCCTTACCAGAACTCGCGGTGCAGTATGCTGATTATGCTCATTGGCAGCGTCACTATTTGGCACAAGAGCAGCTTGAGGGTCAGTTGGATTATTGGGAGCAGCAACTTGAAGGGTTACCTGCACTTCATAGTTTGCCATTAGATAAAGCAAGGCCAGCACAAAAGCAATATCAAGGTGCGCGAGTCACAGGAGTCTTACCCAAAGAATTGGCACAAGCACTTCTGAAGGTGGCGCAGCAATTCAAAATCACTCCGTTTATGTTATTGCATGGAGCCTTATCGTTACTCCTGTCGAGGCATGGCAACAGTAAGGATGTGGTCATAGGCACACCAATAGCGAATCGGGAGCAGCGAGAGCTGGCACCATTGATAGGGTTTTTCGTCAACACCTTAGTGCTAAGAGCGGATACTGGTCATAATACAGTAGGTGAGTATTTAGCACACATAAGACAAGTTAATCTAGATGCACAAGCAAATCAGTCAGCGCCCTTTGAGCAAATAGTCGAGCGTTTGAAAGTGCCACGCAGTGGCTCACACAGCCCACTATTTCAAATCATGATGACGACCAATAGTGACTATGGTTTATCGAGTGATGCGGATAAAGCAGGGTTTAAGCTACCAGGTGTGACGGTTAAGCCGTACAGTGGTGACAGTGTACAGGCGAAATTTGATTTGGATGTCGATATTCAAATTAATGAGCAAGGTGTTACCGTGCACTGGAATTATGATGTGAGCCTGTTCGACAAAGGACATATTGCCCAGCTGAAT
>NZ_RCSQ01000238.1:0-5425 GCF_004103255.1 Pseudoalteromonas sp. PS5 | reverse complement strand
CGCCTCAAAATAGACCATTTAATTAAGCAAATTGGTATTAACTCAGCTAAGCAGAACAAAATTTCACTAGTCGTGTTTATTTTTTGAGGTAAGGAGAACTATGACACTTATAAACACAGCCACATCCAGACTGGTGGGTCAAATCAAGCCTGCACCTACAGGAGCAGAAATACTGCGTGTTGCACGCAGGCTCAGAGGCTATACACAAGCCGAGTCAGCGGCTCACTACGGTATTGAAGAGCGCACATTAAGACGCTGGGAAAATAGGGAATATAGCCCTCGCTGGAATGACGTGATTGGCCTAGTTGAAGATGTTTACTTACTCGATATTTTAGAAGTGATAGGAAAAATTCACGATGAACAAACAAGTGACAATTAAACAAGTTCGTACCGCGCTTAAACGTTGGGGGAAATTTTGGTGTGCCAAAGAGTTAGGTAAGGGGTTTAGCCGTCAGGCAGCGACAGAAGCAATAGGAAGTGTAGCGAGTCGTAACATGAGTGCAGAGCAGATCCATGTCCCAGATGAAATAGCGCAGCTAAGCGCCTCTATAGAGTTGCTAAGACCAGAGTGTAAGCGAGCCATTCGAGCAAAATATATGATGCACAGTAGCGCCGTAAACGCAGCCAAACTACTGGGCTTTGATAGTAAGCGTTCTATGGAGTTTTGGTTACTTAAGGCCGAGCAGAGTTTAATGGTTAACTTGTCTGCACAATAGAAAAAGAGGGGGATTGTATGTCAGTAATGAATACAGTGGAGCAAATCAAAAAACATGAGGGATTTCGGCAGTTTCCTTATTTGTGTACAGCAGGAAAGCTAACTATAGGCTACGGACGCAACCTAGACGATTGCGGAATAAATGAAGATGAAGCTGAGTCATTGCTTGCCAGTGATGTTGAAAATGCAAAAGCGGCAGTGTCACGCAGAATTAATACGCAGCACTGCAATGAAGCAAGGATAGCGGTGTTAGTCAATATGGCGTTTAATCTCGGAGTGACCGGTTTGCTTAATTTTCGCCGGATGCTGCAAGCAGTAGAAAAAGGTGACTTTGAAACCGCTGCGCTTGAAATGCTAGACAGTCGCTGGGCAAAACAAGTGCCGATACGAGCACAAGAATTAGCACAGCAAATGATTTGTGGAGAGTGGCAAGCATGAGTCTACTGGCAAGTCTGTTTTCAGCTAAAACCGTGGCACCTATCGAGGCCATTGGTAATATCTTAGATGAGTTATTTACCAGCGAAGAAGAGGTGCTAAAACAAGAGCACCTCAAAGCGCGGCTGATAGCAAAGCATGCGCTAGTACAAGCGCAGATCAACCAAGTACAAGCCTCACATCGCAGTGTTTTTGTTGCCGGTGCTAGACCTTTTTTGATGTGGGTATGTGGGTTTGGTTTTTTATTTTCATTTGTTGTTAATCCTATCTTACAGTGGTTAGTACCGGAGCAGGGCACACCCGATTTACCGTTGGATGTCATGCTGGAATTAACACTTGCCATGCTGGGGCTTGCAGGGTTACGCACGGTGGAAAAAGTAAAAGGAGTGAGTAAGTGAATCACCCAGAACAATGGCAGATGAAAAAAGAGTTGAATCTGGCTCATATTTTAACCACCATCGTCTTGCTGGTGTCTAGCATTATTTATCTGGGGGATTTAGATAAACGGATCACGACCAATTCTCAAGCGCTTGATCATCTCAAGCAAATTCGCAAGGAAGATCAAAAGCGTATAGAAAAACGCTTAGATTCCATAGACAAAAAACTTGATACCTTATTAAGCGCGCGGCGCAAAGAATCTTAGCAGCAAAGCTACTTCGGCAGAGCTTTTTATATCCAACTTAATTTACAAGGAGAGTAGCATGAATAATGCTATTGATCTGACGCGCCTATCTGCACCAGAGGTGCTTGAGACTGTTAGCTATGAGGCTGTTTACCAGCAATTAGAGGCGCAGCTACAGCAGCACTTCCCTGATTACCTGTGGTTGCCTTCAGATCCAGCAATTAAGTTGATGGAGCTGTTTGCCTACCGAGAAGTGCTACTTAGGCAACGCGTAAATGATGCAGCGCAATCAGTTATGGTTGCTTATGCTAAAGGGTCAGACCTAGATCACTTGGGCGTCTTATTTGGTGTGCCGCGAGAGGAAAATGAGCCTGACGAGCGTTATCGACTCAGGATCCCATTGTCGTTAGAAAGCCACTCAATGGCGGGGACAAACGGCGCCTATCAATATCATGCTTTTACCGCTTCTGCGAAAGTGAAAGACGTATATGTTGAGTCAAGCTTACCCGGTATTGTCGAGGCGTATATTTTGCCAGTAGCAAGTGTTGAGACACTGCACGAAAAAGAAGCGCTACGTACCGAGGTATTGCGATACCTAAATAATGAAGATGTTAGGCCGCTTACTGATTTGGTCAGAGTCCATTTGGTAGAGCCAACACAATATACGATTGAAGCTGATATTTACTTTAACGCAGGAATTAATACTGAGCAGGTCAAAGTAGCGATTAACCAAGCGGTTAATGCGTTTATTCAGTCTCATTATTTACTAGGTAAAGAAGTACCAAGCTCTGGTCTCATTGATGCGCTACACCAAGGAGGGGTCAGAAAAGTCAAATTGCACACAATGAATGACGATATTGTATCTACTGTGAAAGAGGCGGCTTTTTGTCGCACTATACAGCTGCACTTTCCAACAGAGTAAGGAGACTTATGGCGAATTATCATAAATTACTACCGCCAGGTACATCCCCACTGGTTTGTAACATGGCTGAGGCAGTAGAGCGTGTACCTGAAGAGCTCAAAGTGCAGGCAACCATACCAGAATACATTGGCAGGCAATGGCACCCTGCAACCTGTCCAGAGGCGCTATTGCCTTGGCTTGCTTGGTCACTGTCAGTGGATGAATGGGACGAAAATTGGTCGCTTCAGACTAAACGCGCATTTATCGCCAACTCAGTTAAAGTACATAAACATAAAGGGACTGTAGGCGCGGTGAAACGAGCACTGGCATCACTTGGCGTCAGTGTAGAATTTTTTGAGTGGTTTCAAGAGATTGATGATATCGCCATTGCGCCATATCAATCTAAGCAGCCGCATACGTTTATGTTTATTGCATGGGCGAATGAAATCCCCTACACCAGCGATGCTGTGGTGCTCAGCCCTGAGCTGTACCAAGCAGTAAGAGATGTTACCAACAGCACCAAGCCGCAGCGTGCACACTTTGATTTTTTAGTTGGGGCAAAAATGCAGTTAGGCGTGCAAAGTGCGGCTATCTCAAGTGGCATGCAAGTTGCGCGAAAAACGGCGCACACTCAAGCTGTCAAAGCGCCAGCAGCGCAAATGTCGGCGGCATTGGCCTTGGCAGGCACCAAACCCGTTGCGGCAACAAGCCAGTACATGAAAAGCATACCTGTGAATGCAAATATGCACACACGAGCACAACTGGCACTGCACCTTAATAACCGCCGTCACGCTGTAAGCCGTATTTATTTTACCAACGAGCAAAAGCTGCCAGCTGCCAAGATTGACTTGAGCTGTGCATTTGCAACCAGCTTACATATTAATAATCAACGTTTTCAAGTGGCAAGATTCTACTGCCACGCCTAATCATCGCAGCAATGCAATCAACAACCGTTATTGGAATAGCGACTACTTCACTTCAATTGATGTCATCAGCGTTTACCCAGCGGTAATACCGATTGGTATAACCCATTGCTGTTATCTCGTACCGATATGTATAAAACCTGAGCTGCGGATAATTAATGCCTTTCTTGCAGCCAGTTTTAGTGCTAACTGCGTTGAATTCACTTCCAATAGCCAGCTATTGGTGCGTAAATTCGCCTTGCCTACAGGATGTAGGTACCTTAGCGAGAGCAGGACGCGGGAGCGGTGTTTTCCCTAAAACTCTCTGGCTAGACTAGGAAAAGCTTAGTTGTGCTTTAACAGCAATGAGTTGGAGCACTCCTTATCCAAACCTCAGGTTATTGAAGCAAATTGGTATCACTCAACAAAAGGAGACAGGTGCTGTGAGCACGATTTTACGGCCGACGATCACCACCAGAGGGTTGGAAGCAGTATTTAACGCCCAAAAAAATGGCTTTCAAGCGAAGATCAGCAGAGTAGGGCTTGGCACAGGCAACTACACGCCAGATCAAGGGCGTAGCCAGCTGCAACAAGAAGTCCACCGTATTATGGTGGCCAGCGGTGAAGATAAGGGCAATGCCCAAATTCACATGAGTGTGATCGACGACACCGATCACAACTTTTGGGTTAATGAAGTTGGCTTTTACATAGAAAGTGAAGCAAATGGTCAACCCGAGGAAGTACTCTTTGCGGTGTACTCTTCACCAGATAGACCCATTGCGTATAAATCGGCGGAAGTCGACTTATTACTGGCGTTCGATTTGGTCTTAACAGGGGTTCCTGCGGACTCGGTGACCATTGTCGATAACGGCGTTAATCTTAATATTCTTATCGCCCCAGAGCTTGCCAAGCTCGGCGCTGCACAAATCAATAATATGACCCGTCATCTTAAACAAAAGTTTGAACTGATGGCTAAAGGAATTTTATAGGAGCAATTTATGGCATTAGAACAAGATATTGCAAACCTGATACAGTCCACGGACGCGTTAACCGCAGTGGTTGACAGCAAGGCACAGCAGTTGGACAGCCAAATGGCAGCGTTTGATGCGCGTATCGCAAAAAAAGAGCAAGATGTAGATGAATTTATCCAAGAAGCGATGCCAGAAACACGCTATGTACAAGATATTTTTATCGGTGGTTCAAAGGATTATTTTTATCCGGTGTGGTGGCGTTTTCCAAATAATGCAGCGGGGGGGGGGGAAGCTAACGGTTGCTCGACACTACTCGTGGAATAGCGACACAAAACCACTCAATAGTACAAGTGGACACCAAGCAGGCTTACTACTAGAGCTAGAGGGAAATGCTCATGGGTGGAGTGGTGATGCTAAATTCATGCAAATCAAACGTTATCATCAAAGCTATAATGGAACCTTAAGTCATGTAAATTTCGCTATGTACTGTAGGCGCAGAAAAGTTAACCCAGATTTAGATTTGTACGGTGGTGGTGAAGAAGGTGATTTTGGCCCGGTTTGTCCAACTTTTAGCGGTTTATATTTGAGAGGTGGAGGACTAAGATACCGGATCATCAAAAACTGGAGGGGGAATGTTAATTACCATGAAGGACAAACGATGGATGAGAGAGAAATCGATACTGTTGTTACGAATACGGCATCTGTTCGCTGGTACGCAGAGCCAATTCCATTTGCCGAGCGTTTAGCGCCAACACTAAGTACCATTCCATACGCAAACCACCCCTATACACCACCGACAGCCTAAAGGAGTAAACATGGAAATAAAAACGTTAAGAATTGGCGATGATGAGCTGATTAATGTCCCTGCGGATGAAAAAA
>NZ_RCSQ01000237.1:0-3460 GCF_004103255.1 Pseudoalteromonas sp. PS5 | reverse complement strand
AAATAGCAAAATTTTTGCCCAGTTATCGACAAGATTTTCTCGCCTCAAAATAGACGGCTTAATTAAGATAATGGGTATTAATACTCTGCCTCCATTGACGTAAAAATTTGGTTAAATTCGTAAAGATGTGCAAAATAAGCCTGTATAAAAAATAAGATTAGGAAGTGAAATCATGTTAGCTCTATCAACCCGAGTGATTGTTGCTGTGCTCAGTACTGCAATTTCCCTATGTACTTTTACCAGTTATGCCAAAGTCGATAAGGAGAGATCTTATATTCTTGCAACAGCATCATCAGGGGGAACGTTTTATCCTGTGGGGGTTGCAATTGCGACATTAGCCAAACTTAAAATCACGCCACAGCATGGTATGAGTGTATCTGCTATAACCTCAGCAGGTTCGGGTGATAATCTAAAACTAATGCGAAATAAAGAGGCGGAACTGGCTATCTTACAAGGACTTTATGGCGCTTGGGCAACGCAAGGCAAAGGGGCGATGTCCACGGCAGGAAAGCAAGACTATCTGCGTTCGGTAACTATGCTTTGGCAGAATGTTGAGCACTTTGTAATTGATAAAAAGTATACCAAAACGGGTAATGTGTCAGACTTAAAAAATCTTTACTCGCAAGGATTTGGTATTGGTAAACGTAATTCAGGCACGGAAGGATCGGGCAAGCACATTATGGCTGCACTAAGTATTGATAGTGAGAAATTCACTTTGGTTCATAAAGGCTATGCAGGCTCTGCTAATGCGTTACAAAACGGTCAAATTGCAGGGATGAATATTCCCGCAGGCGTGCCAGTTAGTGCTATCACAAGTGCTTACGCTGCTGATGCTCAAGGGATAACTGTGCTTGATTTTACGGATGAGCAGCTACAAAAAGTAAATGGTGGGACTGAACTGTGGTCTCGTTTCGAAATTCCAGCAAACACCTATCCAGGTCAAACCAAAGCCATCAAAACGATTGCCCAGCCTAATTTCCTTGCTGTTCACAAAGACATGAACGAAGAAGATGTTTACCTTCTTACGAAGACGATTTATGAAAACTTGGTTTTTTTACAGACTATCCATAAAGCAACCAAGGCAATGGCAATTGAAAAAGCGTTAATAGGACTCCCTGCTAAATTACACCCAGGGGCACTAAAATATTATCAAGAAATAGGTATCGAGATACCTGCCCACCTGCAGTAGTGCTGGTCGTTAAGTAAAGTGAGACAGTATGTACCAATGAGTAGTATCAAAAATGAGCCGGATAGTTTAGTAGTACCAACAAAGCCCCAGAGTAACAAAGCAAGGCTAGCTTTCTATTTGGCGGTAATCACAAGCCTCTTACATCTTTATTTTAATTTAGTTGCTACCTGGCCAGACAATTATATTTCAGCCATTCACTTTATGTTGTTTGGGAGCTTTTTATTACTGACTGTGCCGCTTAATAGTGGCAGATGGACATGGGTTGCTCATGTGATTGATGTTGGGCTATGTGTAAGCTTAGTACTCAGTTGTGGCTATCTCGTGCTCTATAGTGACGCATTGGCAGCACGTAACTATGAATTTGCAACAGCTGACTGGCTAGCATCGATTACCGCTACGTTAGTGGCGCTAGAGTTAGTTCGTCGAAGTATGGGATGGTTTATTCCCGTTATGATCATGCTGGCGATGAGCTATGTATTGTTTCTTGGGCAATATATTGACGGTATTTTTCATTTTGCAGGACTCAGCGCTGAAACAATACTGTTTCGAAATTATTTTGATGACGGGCTCTTTGGGCCTATTGCCAAGATCTCTTGGACATTCGTATTTATGTTCATCCTGTTCGGTAGCTTTTTAGTTCAAGCGGGAACCGGTGATTTTATTATTCGTCTATCTAACGCACTTGTTGGGCGCATGGTTGGTGGCCAAGGTTTGGTTGCTGTGGTGAGTTCAGGCATGATGGGGTCAGTGTCTGGATCTGCGATTGCCAATACAGCTGCAACTGGTGTGATCACAATCCCTTTAATGAAGAAAGCCGGATTTCCGGCAAAATTTGCCGCTGCTGTTGAAGCTGGAGCCTCAACTGGTGGCCAGTTGATCCCACCAATTATGGGAGCCGGTGTGTTTGTGATGGCTTCATACACGCAGCTCCCATATCTCACAATTATTGCGGCGGCGTTTATGCCAGCGATACTGTACTTTGCTTCCATTGCTATTTTTGTAAGAATTCAGGCAAAGCGATTAGGTATTAAACCATCAGAACACGCCGAGCAATTGAGTGCATGGCAAGAGTTAAAAGCGGGTTGGCATCATCTGTTACCTATATTGCTGCTGGTTGCACTTATGGTTTATGGCTTTACACCCACCTACGCCGTTAGTATTGCAACCCTCAGTGTATACTTATTTTCTTTGGTGTCTCGCACGCCAATGGGTTATTCAAAAGTACTCGCAGCACTTGCTTCGGCAACAGAGAATAGCGCCAAAACAGCGGTGTTATTGGTAACCATAGGTGTGCTTATTAATTGTATATCTATCAGCTCACTTGGGGTTACTTTCTCTTTGATGATCAATGAATGGGCTGGGTCGAATTTGATGTTGTTGCTGGTGTTGATTGCATTGGCATCTCTAATCGTTGGAATGGGCTTACCTGTTACGGCATCTTATATTGTGTTAGCGACACTCTCAGCGCCTGCACTGTACGGATTGATCAGTCAATCTGCATTGGTAGAGGTGATAGTCAACGGCCAACTCAACGATACCGCGAACATGATGATGCAGATGATGGCGCCAAGCCTCAGTGAAATTTATAACTTGCCTACAACCAGCGCCAATGAGGTCATGACTATACTGGCTGGGTTACCACCAGAAGCTATTGAGATTATTCGTAGCAATCAATTCGATGCCTCGCACTTGGCGATGATGCTTCTATCAGCGCACATGATTATCTTTTGGCTGTCGCAAGATAGTAACGTGACCCCACCGGTGTGCTTGGTAGCCTTTACTGCGGCAGGGATCGCAAAAACTCCACCAATGGCAACGGGAGTAGAAGCATGGAAGACAGCTAAAGCCTTATATATAGTGCCACTATTATTTGCTTACACTCCTTTTATAGGCGGTACTCACGTTGAAGTGATGCAAATATTTTTTACTGCCCTCATCGGTATCTATGCACTGGTTGCTGCAATTTATGGATATGCAGAGTCTCAATTGAAGCCATTGATAAGAGGAATTGTTGCGATTGCTGGCGTGTCGTTAGTATGGCCACATCAAATGTACTATCTAGACATTGGTGCGGCAATGATGGTGATTTCCTTGATTGCAACGCAAGTTTGGGTGGCTAGAACGGCAAGAGCATAAAGAACTTCTTATTGAGAACAACTAAATAGCAAAGTTCTTTCTTGCCCTCACGGGTGTAGGTACCTAGGTGGCGTCGGTGCTACCAATAAGGCTTTCCCGCCTCAAAGTAGCTCGTCGCCCCTGAAACCAATTTAA
>NZ_RCSQ01000236.1:0-1931 GCF_004103255.1 Pseudoalteromonas sp. PS5 | reverse complement strand
GCGGAGTTATCGACAAGATTTTTCTCGCCTCAAAATAGACCACTTAATTAAGATAATTGGTATAAAAATTCAAATGCCAGCTAGGTTGCTGGCATATTTTTAGGCAATTTCTGCGGTTTTTGCAGTGGTAAACTGCTGCATCAGCTTACCTTCATGTAATTTAACAAAATTTGGCGGGTATATTCTTGAAAACAATTTAGTGTCTTTGGCTATTTTGACTTCAGTGCCTGGGTGCATCAATTCGTTCACCGTGACTCGGCTTAAACGCGTAAGCCGATGTATTTTTTGTTGTACTAAACGAATGTTGCGCTGGTTAAGGCCATAGTGCTTATTGATTTGCTTTTCACTGTGTTGCAACTTGGCCAAGTAAGCGTCGCGTTTTGGTGATTGAGAAGACGCCTTCGCTCGCTTCATCGCCAGCTTGATTTCAATTACCTTAGCAGCAAGTACCTTTTCAAGTTCTACCAGCTCACGGTGCTTATCATGTAGGCTGTCCCAATCTTGCGCCAATGAAATTCGCGTTCTCGTGCCAGAAGGCGCGCCTAACTCACCGGTTTCAATTCGCATGGCATCAAACACATTGCCACCAATTAGTTTACCTCTTGGGGTATCGCCTTTACCGACTTTGATCAATCGCTTTGATGTCAGATCACAATGCAGCGCTTGACGCTCTATTAAAATGTCATGCTCACTTTCAATTTGGCAATACTGCGCATAACCCAAAGAGATACTGCGCTTGGCTTGAATAGAACATGAGAATGCCTCCCCTTCGGTTCGCTTACGGCCAATCGCCCCAAGCATTACCGTTACCGCACTACTGCTTTCTAGTACCGCAGACTCAACAAAGCCTATGACGGTAATGTCACCCGAGGCTTTTACTCGCATCCCATCTTTGATGTCGCCACTTACAATAATGCTACCATCAAATTCAACATGCCCTGTTGTTACATCAATATTGTCGTAACACAGCACGTCATCTACACGCATCCCTCTGGGAATAGCCACAGGCACGCCTTTAGAGTCTGCAATCAATAAGTTGCTATCGCTTGGGTCGAGTTTAGTACCTTCAGACACTTCCAGCGGCGCGTCTTTACCCGGTTTTGGCTCAATCACATCGCCAAATACCGTATATCCCGGCTCACCTTCCGTTGGAGGCACTTTTTTCATCAATGGACTACCAGGTTTAACGGTGATGATTGCGCCTAGATTGCGCATATCCACTTTACCACCGCTTGATTGCTGCGGGCTGAGCACTCTGTCTTGCGCTGTCATACACAGGCGCACAAACTTTGCATCACTGCCATCTTTTGCGCGTTGACCGTGGGCGACTATGCCTTTGTAGGTGTGCCCCGCAGGTAACTCAAGTTGTTGACCAAGCAGGTTATCAAGTGCTTTACCATTCACCCCTTTTTTAATACCGGCTTGTATTAATGCTTGCTTGGCTTTGTTCATACAGACCAACTTACCACCTTTTGCCGTGGTAATTTTTGCCTCCGCAAGCATATTCCCTTCTTCAATATGGACAGATATTGACGCATCAATGGCACGTGCAACGACCAAAGAATCTTGCTCTGGCGCTTCACTGGCAGTAAATAGTTGACCAATATTGGCATGGATGATTTCAAAATCCGCATACGGCGAGCCTTCAATCATCTCAACCAACTGAGACGAACTTGCCGGAAAACCAGATTCTACGGGATGAGAGAGCAAATAAACGTAGCCCTCATCCTCATCAAAGCGAAATAATGACATTCATCAACCCTGAAAAGTATGCACAAACTTATTGTTATATGTTGTTTTTAATGCAGCGACTTCATTTGAGCACAAGTTCTTTTGATTGTTAAGCTTAACATCGTGTGAATTGCTACAAAATATAAATGAATGTAAATCATTCTGTGCATCAAAAATACAAGTTATACCAATTTGCTTAA
>NZ_RCSQ01000235.1:0-5901 GCF_004103255.1 Pseudoalteromonas sp. PS5 | reverse complement strand
AAAAAAGTCAATGAAATCGGATCATTAAAAGCTGCGGTGGTGTTAAGTATTACTGAACAAAGCGCTGAAGTCCTGCTTAAAAGTGGTGAACAAATAACTCTAACATGGCCAGGCTTAAGCTGGGCACGACAATACATCAGCGAGACACGACAAAGTTTACCACCAAAAACGACAGCGGATATTCTTGCACCTGGTATGCAAGTATTTGTGCGCAAGCAAGACAATCTTTGGATGTTAAGTCAGTTGCCTCAAGCTTCCAGTGCGCTTGTATCGCTCGACCCTAATGATGGCCGTGTAAAAGCCATCGTCGGTGGCTATAGTTTTGAACTTAGCCAATACAACCGAGCAACCCAAGCTAAACGACAAGTTGGCTCAAATATTAAACCTTTTATCTACTCGTCAGCATTAGAGCAGGGCTACACTCTTGCTACTATTATCAATGATGCGCCAATTAACCATTGGGATAAGAGTGTTGGTGTCGCGTGGAGACCAAAAAATAGCCCGGAGGTCTACAATGGACCTATTCGGATCCGCCGTGCTTTGGCTCAATCCAAAAACGTTGTCTCGGTGCGTCTCATCAAAGGTGTTGGGATCAATACGGCCGCAGACCATCTACTCAAATTTGGGTTTCAAGATGCTGATATTAATCGTAGCGAGTCGTTAGCGCTCGGCAGCGCAGCACTCACTCCCATTGAAATGGCAAGAGGGATGGCAACTTTTGCTAACGGTGGGCATCTGATTGAACCGTATTTTATTGATAAGATCACAGATTCATTTGGAACTGAATTAGGCTCTGCAGTACCACTGATTGTTTGTGATGAGCAACAACTAGAAGAGCAGCCTGAGCGCTGTGCGCCACAAATTATTTCTGAACAAAATGCTTTTTTGATTGCCGATGCCTTACACAGTGCAATTTGGGGCGGTGGTAGCTGGAAACACAAGACCGGATGGAGTGGTACAGGTTGGCGTGGTCAATGGCTAAAGCGCCGTGACCTTGCAGGCAAAACAGGTACAACGAATGACTCAGTTGATACATGGTTTACCGGCTTTAATCGAAATGTTCTCACCACAGTATGGGTTGGCTTTGATGATGCTAGCAAATCACTCGGTCGCGCTGCGTATAATGCTAATCTGGGTAAAAACCAGCTCGTTGGTGCCGAAGCTGGGGCGATTTCAGCGCAACCAGCTTGGATAGACTTTATGCGCGAAGCACTCAAAGATGAACCTTTAGCACCAATAGAGCCGCCACCGGGTCTTATTTCAACCCGCATTGATTTAAAAACTGGGCTTTTGTCTCGCAAAAACGATCATACCTCTCGCTTTGAGTATTTCGAGCAAGGTACAGCTCCCACTAAGTACGTGTTAGATACTGATAGCAGCACACCATTTGACAATAGTGCGCCGCTACCAACACACGAAGAATTGTTCTAAACAAAAAATGCCGATGCCTGTATCGGCATTTTTGTTAGTAGTTAAGACCAGGATACAGAGTGGACTGACGGATTACATTTAGAACCAACTATCTTAATCAATTGGTCTATTATAAGACGAGAAAATAGACCACTTAATTAAGCAAATTGATATAACTAGCTGAAGTTCAGGTTATTTCAAATTTTGCGTCAACCAGAATAAATCTGAATGGATCCCAGCAGCGGTCACTTCTTTACCGGCACCAGGGCCTTGGATCACCAGCGGGTTTTGCTCATACCATTTTGTGTGGATCACAAAAATATTGTCACTGGGCGTTAAATTAGCAATGGCGGCACCATTGGGTACATGTGCAACCCCAACTTTTGCACAGACATGACCATTGTTCGCAATTTCCAGCGCCCCGGTGTAACGTAGTACAGCGTCATTTTCACGGGCTTTGGCGTCGTGTTCAGCGTAAAAGTCATCAAGCTGTTGGCGATTTTCCAAAAATTGTAACCACGAGCCTTGCGCCAGGTTATCTGGCATTAATGGTTCTAGTTCAATCTCATCTAACTCAAGTTCAATACCCAACTCTCTTGCCAAAATTAGCAACTTTCTCTGCATATCACGACCAGACAGGTCTTCTCTTGGATCAGGTTCGGTAAACCCAAGCGCTTGTGCGCCCAGTACTAACTCAGAAAAAGCCTCAGAGCCGTCATAACGACTGCACAACCAAGATAGAGTACCAGAGAAAACCCCCTCGATTCTCACAATTTCGTCGCCGCTATTTTGCAGATCCGCTAAGGCAAAGTTAACAGGCAACCCAGCTCCAACACTGGTGTTATAACGCCATAATAAGTTACGTTCTTGCAGTTTTTGCCGTAGTTGTGTGTACCAGTTGTGCTTCGCTGTACCAGCGTATTTATTGGCGCTGATCAGATGACAGTCATGTTCTACAAACTGTGGATATAATTCACTAAAGCGCTCGCTTGCGGTAATATCAATAATTACTTTATGTTCGTAATCAAGCTCTTTGATGCGAGTAAATAATTCAGCTTCGTTATATTCTATGGCTTCATTTTGCCATTGCTGCTGCCATTGGGCTAAGTTTAATCCGCTTGGACAAAACAACATTTGTTTTGAGCGCAACAATCCTACCAACTTCAGATCAAAGTGCTCACTCAGTTTGTCAAACTGATCGTTACACTGCTCAATAAAAACCTCACCCACATTGCCAACACCTGCAACGATGACCGCGAGCTCTCTGCCTTTATTGACAAGCCGTTCATGTAATACTGCCAAAACATCACTATCAATAGACTGATCAGTCAACACTAAACTATAGTTTTGTGCTTGTAATACAAAACGGGTCACTATCGCATTGTCGCCTAGCAATTCTAAAGCTTGCTGATGTAACCCTGCAATATCTTGGCTTGGCGCAACGACAGCAAAGCCTTGCACTTGTGATTCAATGATATTTGCACGAGGCTCTAAGGCATTGATAACCAGATGGCTAAACTCGGATGGCACCAATAAATGCGCCTCTCCACCTTTGATAAAATGATGAATACTATGCTGTATTAGTTGGCTAAGCTGTTTTACTTCACCACTATTTAATTTTTCAACACGCAGTAAATCTAGTTGTCCAAAAGTAGTGATAAAGCGCTTCTCTTTACTATAACCTGCTTTAACAATTTCAGTGCCTAGTGCGTCTGAGTCAAAACTACTTCGCACTTGTAGTTTTATATCAGTACCTTTCAAGGGAGAGAGTGTTTTTGCATGCAGGACAGGGTTCCCCAAACGTGCTAATAATTCAGCCTGACTTCGACATACTTTAGCGTATTTTATTGCACTACTGACTTTACGTGGATCGGTACTAAATACGCCTATGGTATCTGTCCAAATCGATACCTGAGTGGCATCAATATAATTGGCCAGTAAAGTCGCACTGTAATCGCTTCCATTGCGCCCCAAAGTCACCGTTTCACCTTGACTATCTGCTGCAATAAAGCCGGTAACAATATGCACAGCATTGTCACCAATTGCGCTGTAACACACCTCTTTATTCAACGCATGTAATAATACACCATCCTGTTGCACAAATAGTTTTCTAGCGTCAATATCCCGAGCTTCAATACCTTGTGAGCTTAAGTAATTGGCTAGGACACGAGCCGACCACAACTCCCCATGCGCCAGTAGACTGGCATAGTGAAGTGTGCGTGCTTCACGCGCTTGCGCAAGGGCCTGCAATTCGTTCACGAGCTGCTTGAGCAAAGCAGCATGCCTATCGCCGGTAAACAACGCATCTATTAATTCACGTTGATGGTTTTCAACTTGTAACAAGACGTCGTTAAAAGCGCGCACATCTTGCTGCTCAAAACTCTGCCATAGCTTCACCAAAGTATTGGTTGTTTTTCCCGCAGCTGAAACCACTACGCTATCACCTAACTGACACTGCTCTAATATTATCTTAGCAACAGCCTGATAGCGCTCTGCAGAGCTTAAACTAGAACCACCAAACTTATGTACTACTTTTGCCATTTACTCACCACAACGCAACGGTATGTGCAGGCGTAAGCTTAAATGACTTCGCGTCATCACTTGCCTGGCTGTCATCAATACTGGAAAATCCGGCTTCAAGATCTGCGATTAAGTCTTGCACATCTTCAATGCCCACTGAAATGCGAATTAAGGTATCGCCAACCCCAGCTTCGAGACGTGCCTGAGGTTCCATTCCTGCGTGTGTCATGGTCGCAGGATGACAAATTAAACTTTCAACTCCACCTAGTGATTCGGCGAGCGAGAACTGCTTTAACGAAGTTAAAAATTTAGCCGATGTCTGTAGATCACCCTTAATATCAAAGCTCACCATACCACCAAAGCCTAGTTGTTGTTTTTTTGCTAGCTCATGCTGTGGATGCGACTTGAGACCGGGATAGTATACTTGACTCACATACGGCGACTTCTCTAAGTATTCAGCAATCTGTTGCGCATTCTCTTGATGTTGGCGTAAGCGTACGTTAAGTGTGCGCAGTCCACGCAATGTCAGATAACTATCAAAAGGCGCGCCCGTAATACCAATGTTATTTGCCCACCAAGCCAAATCATCTCCTAGCTCTTGTGTACGCGCTATCACTGCACCACCTACCACATCGGAGTGACCGTTAATATATTTAGTGGTTGAGTGAACAACAATATCGACTCCAAAAGCGATAGGGTTTTGTAATGCTGGTGACAAGAAGGTATTGTCTGCCGCAACTAAAGCACCGACCGCATGCGCAGCGGTTACAACAGCTTCAATATCGGTTAGTCGTAAAATTGGATTACTTGGTGTTTCTATCCACACAAGCTTAGGCTGGATTTTTTCTAGTTTCTCAAGGCTTTCTGGCTGGGTTAAATCCACTACTTCTACTTTAAGTAGCCCACGCTTTGCCAATGACGTAAATAAACGATAACTGCCACCATAGCAATCGTGGGGTATCACTAAAGTGTCGTCATGGTTTAATAATTGAGTTACTAGGTGAATAGCCGACATACCTGTTGCGGTAATAATGCCACGTTGACCTCCTTCAAGTTCGGTTAACGCTTGTGCCAACACATCACGATTAAAGTTACCACTGCGGCCATAGTCATAATCACGCTTGGTATCAAAATCTGCAAATGAATAGGTCGTCGACAGATAAAGGGGCGGAACCACTGCACCATGTGCTTTATCAGCTTCTATACCGTGACGCACTGCAACCGTCGATTTGTTAATTTGACTCATAGGGTCACCTAGATAGTTGGATGTTTAGACGTCTAAAAGGTTAGAGCAACGACAACTAGAAGTCAAAACATTTATACTGCTAAATGGCTAAATAACTAGTATTTGACTATCTTTTTTAAACCGATAAAATTTCGCCACTTAAGGCGTTGCTAATACGACTGAGTTATTGAAAACTATGGCAGAGATCTATAGTTCTCGCCATAGCGGATTAATTTGCTCAACTATTCAAGTTCAGGTTTTATCTTTACTCTTTAAAGATTTCCCTGCTCCACCTGCTTAGCTGAACAATATCAATCAGAACCCAGTCATATTGGCATTGATGTAACTGAGGCAAGTACACAATTATGGCAAAATGGAATGGTGAGTATATTCACCCATATGCAGAACACGGTAAAAAAGCAGAGCAAGTAAAAAAAATCACAGTGAGTATCCCTTTGAACGTACTCAAAGTGCTTACTGATGAACGTACACGTCGTCAAGTAAATAACTTGCGCCATGCAACAAACAGCGAGCTATTATGTGAAGCCTTTTTACATGCTTTCACGGGTCAACCACTTCCAAGTGATGAAGACCTGAGAAAAGACAACCCAGAACGTATTCCGTTAGAAGTAAGACAAATAATGGAAGAGCGTGGTTTAGAGATCCCTGAAATAAACGAAGAATAATACCAATTTTCTTAATTAAGTGGTTTATTTTGAGGCGAGAAAATCTTGTCGATAACTAGG
>NZ_RCSQ01000234.1:0-18898 GCF_004103255.1 Pseudoalteromonas sp. PS5 | reverse complement strand
CTAAATGAGAAATTTTTAACGTTGTTAGCGTCAGATTTACTCCTTCAAATTGAGCAAGTATTAAGTCAAATTGGTATTATGCTCTAGTACCAAAAATTTTATCACCAGCATCACCAAGCCCAGGAACAATATACCCCTTTTCATCAAGATGGCTGTCTAGCGATGCGGTATATATTTCAACATCTGGATGTGCTGCCTCAACTAATTTTACGCCCTCAGGTGCAGCAACAAGCACAATCGCTCGGATTTCCTTGCACCCTGCTTTCTTAAGCATATCTATTGTGGCGACTAAAGATCCACCTGTTGCTAACATTGGGTCTATCACTAGTGAGAGTCTAGCATCTATATTACCCACCAATTTTTCAAAATATGGTACTGGCTCTAATGTCTCTTCATTTCTTTGCAAGCCGACAACACTTACCTTAGCAGCTGGAATAAGTTGTAATATGCCATCAAGCATACCAAGACCAGCTCGCAAAATAGGTACTAGTGTAATCTTTTTGCCAGCAAGACGCTTCACAGTCAACTGTTTGCCGTCCCAAGCAGAGACTACCTCATCACCGAGTGTTAAATCTTTAGTTGCTTCATAAGTCAGTAAGTTTCCAACTTCTGATACAATCTCACGAAAATTCTTGGTCGATACTCCCTGCTCTCGAAGTAACCCAAGTTTATGTTGAACCAACGGGTGGTCAATTACATGTAATGCCATTGGGGGATCCCTTATAAACTACTGAAAAAGTCTTCTGGCTTGTGTCTAACTGGCTTTGTACATAACACTGTTGGCGTACCTAAGTATAAATAGCCAACAATCTCATCTTTTTCATCCAGTCCTAGTTGCTTTTTAACTTCCACACTCTGCGCAAAATAACCGGTTCTCCATACACCTGATAAACCTTGTGCAAAAGCAGCTTGCTGCATCGCTAACACACTACAACCTGCGCTTTGGATCTGTTCAATACGAGGAACTTTAGGGTGTTCTTGATACGGTGAAACAGCAATAATAAGCATAGGAGCACGCTGAGGTAGCGCCTTCGCCCTATCTATGACTCTTTGTTCTTGCTGCTCCTTTATAGCTGCTTGATAATAAATATCACCCAGCTTTTCACGACCTTGCTCTTCGACCACAATAAACCTAAACGGCGTAAGGCCACCATGATCTGGTACCTTCAAAGCAGCTTTTTTAATTATCTCTAGTTGCTCTGGGTTTGGTCCTGGATAAGAAAGATTGCTATCTGATTGACGTGTCAAAAGTAATTCTATTGCGTCCATTAGTTCGTTCCGTATTGTACCTTCAAAATCGGTATCATTAATATGCGCTTAGTCTACCATTTCAAAGCGCCTGCGACTATGCAGCACGCTTAAGTTTACAGTGCTTTGTTTTATATGATCATCGATACTGTATACTTTTTGATTGGCTGCTCATTAGCAGTTTCAACCAATAGTCGATACTGACGTAACGTCCTCCCCCCATAAAAAATAGCGACAGTAACAACACAAAATAGGTAGCGGCAAATTCGATGCCATTGTTCAATATGACTATGTTTCCTTTTTCGTATAGGTAATCCGGCCGCCCATGATCTGCAACCAACCCTTTGATTATGTCTAACCTCTGTTTTACCTCTAGGCTATTATCTAAACTATTTTTTGCCTGCTCAACACCCAACCAGTGTACAACCTTAGCTGCACTGGTATCAGGGTTTGATGGCGCAACTGAAAACCAGCCGTTATCAAGGTGCACAGTTACTGCTGCAACCACCATAGTTATCATTAGCGGGATCGTGACTAAACGGGTTAATAAACCAACCAAAATCAGCCAACCACCTAAAAATTCAGTCCAAGCAGCCATAAATGCTAATAAGTCAGGAACAGGCAGCCCCAACCCCCATTCACTATTACCAAACCACTCTACTACACCAGGGTCTGGAAGCAGTTTTTGGTAAAGTTCGATGTCTTGGTGCTTAAAGTTTAGTTTATTGTACCCAGCGATAATCATCACTGGTGCGAGGAGTAATCGGATGAGTAAAGGGGCAAGCCCTGAGAAGTGTTCCAACGTTAGTTTAGTGCTGTTATAAAACTTTAGCAGGTTTACAAACATAAGATAGGCAGTCCATAGTTGATAGTTACAATATCAGTATAGACCGCCTAATTCTTAGGGTTATTACATTAAATTTTTCTCGCGACCTGAAGAGCTTCAGCTATCGCTCGTTTTGCATCGATTGCAGCAGCAAGTTTCGCTCCACCAATAACATGATGGTTTTCTGGCAACGTTTCTTTATCAAACAATGTATCGTTGGATACTTGGCCGATACATGCAATAACAGTATCAACGTCAAGTATCTGCTCATCGTCTGCAACTTTGATAGTCAGCCCTTGACCATCAAAACGAATGTACTCACTTTGTGCAATTTGTTTAACGTTATGGTGCTTTGCAACCGCTCTGTGGATCCAACCTGTGGTTTTGCCTAAATCTTTACCAAAACGACCAGCTGAACGCTTTAACATATAAATTGTTTTTTGCTCTTGGGATGGTTTAGGATCGCATTCGATACCCCACTGTGCCTTAAAGTCTGAAATAGATTGCTCTCGCGGTTCTGTCAGATAGGCAACCATATCAAAACCAATACCACCCGCACCTAAAATCGCGATTTTATCACCGAGTTCTACTTCTCCTTTAATCACTTCATCATAGGCAAACACGCGACGCCCATCAGCACATTCGATTTTGGACATTCGTGGACTTACACCAGTTGCAAAAACGACATCATCAAAAGCATCTGCCATAGACAATTCATAAGATGTGTTTAGACAAAGCTCTACTCCAAGGCGGTTAATTTCGCTCACATAGTATTTTAGCGTGTGTTGAAAGTCTTCTTTTCCTGGTATGCGCATCGCTAGGTTAAATTGTCCACCTAGTTCGCTTCCCCTATCAATGAGCTTAACTTGGTGTCCCTTTTTAGCCAAATAATAACTCACTGATAATCCAGCGGGGCCAGCTCCCACCACTAATACCTTTTTCTTTGTAGTTGCTTCTTCTAACGGGTAATCCAGCTCAAACCCTGCTTGAGGATTAACTAAACAGGTAGCCCGTTGCCCTTTAAATACATGATCTAAGCAGCCTTGGTTACAACCGATACAAATATTAATTTGCTCTTCACGTTGTGCTTGGTACTTATTGAAAAACTCAGGATCAGCAAGCAATGGACGCGCCATAGAAATAAGATCAGCGTCGCCTTTAGCTAAAATATCATTTGCTAGTGTCGGGGTATTTATTCGATTGACGGCCACAACGGGTATATCAACAACCTGTTTTAACCTATTTGACGCTTCTCGATACGCGCCTGGTGGTACCATTGAAGCAATTGTAGGAACTCTAGCTTCATGCCAACCAATTCCAGTATTAAGAATATCAACACCGGCGGACACTAGCGCTTTTGCCTGAAGCGTAACTTCTTCTGCTGTCGATCCATTTGGGATTAGATCCATCACTGACAAACGAAATACGATAATAAACTTATCGCTCACCTTCGCCCTCACCGCTTTTACGATGTCAGTCGCCAAACGCATTCTATTTTCTAGACTACCACCGTATTCGTCAGTACGTTTATTGGTGTGATTCGCCATGAATTCGTTAATTAAATACCCTTCAGAGCCCATGATTTCGACACCATCATATCCGGCCTTCTCAGCTAGCTTTGCTGACTGTGCAAAATCTTTAATGGTACTTTTAATAGCGCTCAAGCTCATCGCTTTTGGCGTATAGGGATTTATTGGTGCTTTGATTGCACTTGGTGCTGTATTAAAAGGGTGGTAAGCGTATCTTCCTGCATGCAGTAGTTGTAAGCAAATTTTTCCACCATGTTGGTGAACCACGTTGGTGTATGCTTTATGCTTTATCACATCATACCGCGAGTTAAAAGAAGACGAAATGGGCGTCAATTTACCGCGTAAATTTGGACTATAGCCACCAGTGATAATTAACCCCACCCCTCCTTTTGCACGTGCTTCATAGAACGCAGCTAAGCGCTTTCGATTGTGCCAACCTTCTTCAAGCCCGGTGTGCATCGATCCCATCACCAAGCGATTTCGCAAACTTGTATGTTTAAGTTTTAGTTCTTTTTCTAACATTTGCCGCCCCACAAAACTGGTCTTACCTGTGAACATTAACGTTTTTTTATTATTTGGCAAGTCTTAAACAGAAAGAAATTAACGAACTTAGGCTCATTGCTGATATTTCACGCATGAAAATACTTAGTTACGTTTTTCTATTATCTATGAAACCGACTCTGATATATGATAAATAAATAGTGTTTTATTGATGTTAAGCATAAGGGATCGATTTGAAACTGATAGCGAATATTTTTAAAGGCATATGGGCCACCTTGAACTTTTCTAGACGATTGATTTTAAATCTGTTGTTCTTATTCATTCTGATTGCCATTGTGATTAATATTATATCCGGTGAAGACCAAGTCCAAGTGGAAGATAAAAGTGTCTTACGCTTAGATCTAAATGGCATCATTGTAGAGCAACTAACCTATGTCGATCCGTTTGAAGCGGCAATGAGCGGCAAGTTTGGTGACTCAGAGCAACCTGGTGAGATTTTACTTGATGATATAATTGACGTAGTAAACAAAGCAACGCAAGACCAACAAATATATGCAATGTACCTAGACTTACAACGCATGCACAGCGCACATTTAGATAAACTCCGCGACATTAGAGATGCGCTGGTAAAATTTAAAGCTGCAGGCAAAAAGATCTATGCTCACGGTGCATATTACACTCAAGCACAATATTATTTAGCCTCTATTGCTGATCAAGTAACCTTACACCCATACGGTGGTGTCAACATCACCGGTTTTGGCATGTACCCTCTTTATTTCAAAGAAGCCCTAGATAAGCTAAAAGTGACTCAGCATATTTTCCGTGTTGGTACCTATAAATCTGCCGTTGAGCCTTTCATCCGCAGTGATATGTCACCAGAAGCAAAACAATCTAACCTTGGTTGGATAACACCACTTTGGAGTCAATACAAATCAGAAGTGGCTGAGAACCGAGGTTTCGATGTCACAAATTTTGATGAAACATTCGCTGCATTGACGGATAAAATGGAAGCTGCACAAGGCGACTCTGCTAAATATGCAATTGATAACCAATGGGTGGATGAACTGGTTACAGATCAACAGTTCGTACAAAAGTTGATTGATGAAGTGGGGTTAGACGCTAAAGGCAAATCGTTCAAGCAAGTGTCCTTTGAGCAGTATCTGTCAACACTGCCACCAAAAGAATTTGCTGAAAATCCATTTACAGAAAAAGTTGCAGTGATCGTTGCTAAAGGTCAAATATCCGATGGTAAACGTAAGGCTGGTGCCATAGGCGGAGATTCAACAGCTGCACTGCTCAAAAGAGCGCGTCTAAACGATAAAGTAAAAGCGGTTGTTTTAAGGATAGATTCTGGCGGCGGCAGTATGTTTGCTTCAGAAACGATTCGTAATGAAGTGTTAGCATTAAAAGCGGCAGGTAAACCCGTTGTCGCATCTATGGGCTCAGTCGCGGCTTCAGGTGGCTATTGGATTGCGGCCTCAGCGAATGAAATTTGGGCCTCGCCGAGCACAATTACTGGGTCAATTGGCGTTTTTGGCATGATAATGACTTTCGAAAACGCGGCTAATTCACTTGGTATTTATTCAGATGGTGTAGCAACGACAGAGCTAAAAGGTCAATCACCATTTAGAGGAATTGAAAGTAATTATAAACATCTTATTCAAATGGGCGTTGAAGATGCCTATGACAAGTTTATCTCTATGGTTGCAACTGAACGAAACCTTGAGAAATCAGCGGTTGATGAAGTAGCGCAAGGCCGTGTATGGCTGGCAACTCAAGCGCTAAATTTTGGTCTCATTGACAAGTTAGGCAATAAGAATGATGCCATTAACGCAGCAGCCAGTCTTGCAAACTTGGAGATGTATGATGTTATCACCATAGAACAAGCGCTAACTGAGCAGGAAAAGCTAGTGCAACAGTTATTTGGTGCTGCGATAGTACAAAGTGCAGTTGAGGCCATTATGCCTGAGCAATCGATATTTGCAAAAACAGCGTTAAACACACTAGATGATATAAGTCATACACTAGAAGCTCAGAGCAAAGTACTCGGTCAATTAAATGACCCAAATCATGTCTATACCCTGTGTTTAGTATGTAATGTATCGGCTGAATAACCCTGAATAAGACTGCAATTGAGGATACACAATTGCTATAATAAGCCCAGATTTTATTCTGGGCTTATTTATGAAAAGAAAAAAAATATACATTGCTTATACCGGCGGTACTATTGGTATGAAGCAATCGAGTCGTGGTTATGTTCCTGTTGCTGGCTACCTTACCGATACGGTGAAGAATAACGCTGAGTTTACACGCGATGAGATGCCACTTTTTGATATTCACGAATACAGTCCTTTAATTGACTCATCTGATATGTCTCCCCATCATTGGCAACTAATTGCTGATGATATCCAATCAAAGTATCAGGATTACGACGGCTTTGTCGTACTACATGGCACAGACACAATGGCGTATACCGCTTCAGCGCTGTCTTTCATGTTTGAGAATCTGACCAAGCCTGTGATTGTAACCGGCTCACAAATACCACTATCTCAACTTCGTTCAGATGGTCAAGTGAACCTGCTAAATGCCATGTACTTAGCGGCTAATTATCCCATTGCGGAAGTTAGCTTATTTTTCAATAATAAGTTGTATCGTGGTAACCGAGCAATAAAAGCTCATGCTGACGGGTTTGATGCCTTTGCGTCTCCAAACTTATCACCTTTAGCGCAAGCGGGGATCAACATACAGCTACTAGAAGGAAAGCTCAGCCCTTATGTTGAGCAAAGTTTGCAAGTAACCCAGATTTCCCCACAACCTATCGCTGTGATGCACCTTTATCCCGGAATTTCAACTGAGATCCTTAAGAACCTCATGAAAGGTCAAATGAAGGCATTGATATTATTGAGCTTTGGTGTTGGAAATGCGCCACAAGACGAGCACTTTTTAAGTGAGCTTAAGGCAATAAGTGACAGCGGAGGGGTGATCATTAATCTAACTCAGTGTATCCAAGGTAAAGTGAATATGGGCGGCTACGCTACTGGCAACGCTTTACTCAATTGTGGAGTGATCAGTGGTTATGATATGACTTTGGAAGCGTGCTTAACAAAACTACATTATCTATTCAGCCAAAAGCTTGAAATAGAAACTATCCGCCACCTTATGCAAGATAGCCTTCGTGGTGAACTCACTAGGTAAAGAAAGATAGAAGAAAAGAAAAGTAAAAAGCCGCAAGTGGATACTGCGGCTTTGTCATTTCTAGTGTCGACGTGACTATCTTACTTTTGCATCAATCTCGACAAGATCAGTGAGGTGACACGTTTCACCACTGTGCGTCTTAATGCCATGTTCACCAAAGTAATCACGTTGTGCTTGTACTAAGTGACCATTGCTTGGAGTGCTCAACGTCGCAATGTATGTTTGCGTCGCAGCAAGCACAGGGAAAGATAAACCTGTTGCAATCGCTTTACCGGTAGTGCGACGAAGTGCCAGTGCTGGCTCCTCTAATGAATCGATAAACTCAACACCCTGAGCAACATCATCTAGGTAGTCGGCACGAATGATACAACCGGCGCGCCAGGTTTGAAGTGTCTTATTTAAGTCGACTTTCCATTGGTGAGCTCGTGACGCACCTTTAATTAATGCAAGGCCTTGACGATAGCATAGCAAGCTCGCGAAATAGAATGCTTGTTTCAATTCGTCTAAATCAACTTCAACCGACTCGGTAGATTTGGCAGCATACGTCATTTCTTTGGCCGCTGGCGTATCTATCGTATTAGTTAAATGGCGAGCTTGCACCGCAGCGACCAAAGATGGGACGGCAATCCCTAATTCTAACGCATTTTGTGCTGTCCAAAGGCCAGTACCTTTAGCACCTACTTTGTTATCTATAAGGTCAACTAGTGACTCGCCCTGTTCTGTTTCGAGGCTGAGAATATGACTCGAAATAGCGAGTAGGTAGCTATTTAGGTTACCCTCTGACCATGACTCAAAAATTTCAGCGACTTCTTTCGGTGAGCGGCCAGTACCATGACGAAGTAGTTGATACACTTCAGCAATCAGCTGCATTAACGCATATTCAATGCCGTTATGTACCATTTTTACAAAATGGCCACTTGCAGATTGACCCACGCGAGCAAAACATGACTCGTTATTGTAGCTTGCCGCAACTTTCTCAAACCAAGGTTCGATACGTTCCCATCCGCCTTCAGAGCCACTCGCCATCATCGCAGGACCGTGACGCGCCCCTTCAGCTCCGCCAGAGATCCCCATGGTGGCAAACTCAAATTTATTTTGATATTTCAACTTACGAGCAATACCATCTTTGTAGTTACTATTACCACAATCCACAATGATATCTTCTTTCTCAACCCCGGCTTCAACCAAGTCGCTACAAACTTTATCTACTAATTCACCTGCTGGAACCAGTAATAAAATCGAGCGAGGAGTCTCAAGCCTTCTGATCATATCACCGAGATCAGACACTATGTGTAAGCGCTCCGCCATACCTAACGACTGTGCGCAACTTAATAATTCCGCACCTACTTCGGGGTTCTTGTCATATGCGACTAAGGTCATCCCCTTCTCTATTAGATTTAGCGCGAGGTTTTTACCCATCACACCCAAACCAACTAATGCAACCTGCATTTAGTTTCCTCCTCGGTAACATCAAAACTTTATGCGTTCGTGTATGTGCATTATACCTTAGCAACCATGATTGACCAGCGAGACACACTATTCGCTGGCTACTTATCAGTTACAAAAATATGACAGCTAACACAGTTCACTGTATAGCAATATAGTGACAGCGGCTCGCATTCACCACTATTTGTGATTAATCGCAAATATTCTCTTATCATTAAAAGGTAAAATATTCGAGATTGACGCCCACTGACACCGGTGTCATAATGATGACATATAGATCATATAACTTAATGAGAGTGTTAAAAAGGGTATTTGCATAATTCTTTATGCTCAAGTTAGTTAAATAATGGTTTCACAATGTGTGATGTGTAAAAAGACAGCAAGTTTAATTTATTTTTAACACATTCATAAGTTTTTGCTTACCTTGATAAGCTTACAGGAGAATCTGATGCTTAGACGCACTAAAATCGTTGCAACTCTGGGGCCCGCAACTGATAGAGATAATAATTTAGAAAAAATAATTCGTGCCGGCACCAACGTAGTCAGACTAAACTTTTCACACGGCGTTGCTCAGGATCACAAAAACAGAGCTGAAGCGGTACGCGAAATATCTCAACGCTTAGGTGTGAATGTCGCTATCCTAGCTGATTTGCAAGGACCTAAAATCCGTGTTTCAACCTTCAAAGAAGGTAAAGTATTTTTAGAAGTAGGTGCAAAGTTTACTCTAGACGCAAAAATGGAACCTGGACAGGGTCATGTTGAAGCTGTTGGTATAGATTACAAAGAGCTACCAAATGATGTAAAGCAAGGTGATTTGTTATTGTTAAACGATGGTCTGATCCAACTGGTTGTTGAGCAAGTGCAAGGTCACTTAGTTCATACCAGCGTCAAAGTGGGTGGTGTGCTATCTAATAACAAAGGTATTAACCGTTTAGGTGGTGGGTTAACGGCACCGGCATTCACGGATAAAGACAAAGAAGATTTAATCACGGCAACGGAAATCGGTGTTGACTACATTGCAGTATCTTTCCCTCGAAGCGGTGATGACATGCGTTATGTCAGAAGCTTAGCTGAAAAAGCAGGCTCTAATGCGCAATTGTTAGCAAAAATAGAGCGTGCAGAAGCTGTTGAAACTGTTGAAGCAATTGATGACATTGTGCTTGCTTCTGATGCGGTGATGGTCGCACGTGGCGACTTAGGGGTCGAAATTGGCGACGCTGCGCTTGTGGGTAAACAGAAACAAATTATCAGCCGTGCTCGTTCATTAAACCGTACTGTCATTACAGCAACACAAATGATGGAATCGATGATTGACAACCCAATGCCAACCCGTGCTGAGGTGATGGATGTAGCAAATGCTGTATTGGACGGCACAGACGCGGTTATGCTCTCTGCAGAAACAGCTGCGGGAGATTATCCAGAGCAAACGGTTGCAGCGATGGCTCGCGTTTGTTTAGGCGCTGAGTCGCAACCACAAATTCACATTTCTAAACACCGTCTAGATAGTCGCTTTGCAGACACTTGTGAAACCATTGCGCTTTCCGCCATGTATGCAGCTAACCACTTAGACTCAGTAAAAGCCATTGTTGCATTAACGGAATCAGGCAATACTGCGAAACTAATGTCACGTATTAGTTCCGGTTTACCAATTTATGCCCTATCTCGCCATCAATCCACACTCGGTCAAGCCTCGTTGTATCGTGGCGTTTATCCGGTAAGGTTTGACTCTACCCAATGTTCAGATGATAGTGCGGTTAGAGAAGCACTAGACACTCTTGTTGCAGCAGGATCTTTAGAAAAAGGCGACACAGTTATCATTACCCATGGCGATAAAATGGAAACTATCGGTGCAAGTAATACACTAAAAATTATTACAGTGTAAAAACCACAACGAACTGGGTAGCCACGCTACCTAGTTCTGTTATTTCGCCCGTGTGACTGCGCGTAAAAGCTGTATTGATAATAAAATGAGGAAACAGCGCTAATCACTTGGCGTTATTTTATACCATTTTCTTGTTGTAACGATTTAATAAAACCAAACTGCCTAATGTGAGGCAGAACGTTTAGCTTATAACCGAGCAAAGCTTTGTTATCCACAAGTTGCTCTAAATAAGACATTTTATCGCTTGTAGCGCCACAATAGCTTCTTCTAATTGAGCAAGTATTAAGATTAATTGGTATTAGCTTGCTAATGCTGCCTTCACTTTATCTCTGTAGCTTCTGCTTACTTTTAGCTCTTGACCATTTTCAAGCACCAACAAGTATTCACCACTGCTCTGGGTTACTAGCTTACTAATTTGTTTAGTGTTTACGATAGCAGAGCGATGCACGCGTACGAATAATGTTGGGTCCAATTCTTGCTCTAAATCCTTCATTGTTTTTCGTAAGATGTGTGTTTGACCATCACTACAATGTAGGCACATGTAATCTCCAGCAGCATCCACCCACTGAATTGAGCCGGTAGAAACACGAATGATCTCTCCTTGCTCTTTTACCGCAAGTGACTCAGGGAACTTTTTATCTTCGATTGTATCCCCTGTCGCTAACTTCTTTAGGATTTCTTCACAATTGTTACCAGTGATCCCTGCAACAAAGCTGGCTAACTTTTTCTTATGCGCATTGTCTTGTTGTGTTTTTAAATAGCTTTGCACTTTTTCCACCGCCTGTTTTAATCTGTTGTCATCAACGGGTTTTAAAATGTAATCTAACGCATGGATCTCAAATGCTTTGACAGCATATTGATCAAACGCAGTTACAAAAACGATAGCAGGCAATGGTTTGACACTTTCACTCAAGGCTCTCGCTACTTCAAAGCCATTCATGTTTGGCATTTGAATATCAAGAAAGACTAGATCTATGTCCTCAGACTTACATAAATCAATAGCCTGTTGGCCACTGCCACATAATTCTACAATTTCAATTTCAGGAAAATCTCTTAACCTTACCGCCAAGCCTTTTCTGGCTAGCGGTTCATCATCTACGATTAATGTTCTAATTTTGTTCATTACTTCTTCGCCCTTTCGTATGGCACGCGAATGTTTACCTTTAAACCCGAAGGCTCATTGTTTGACAGCACAAACGAGTAATTGTTTTCATATAATGTTTTTAGGCGATCTTTGGTATTCGCTAAACCCACTCCTTGTGCACTTTTCAACTGCCCATCTTCCAACTCTGCGCCTGGGCCGTTATCACCTACTTCCAAGAGTAGCTCATTGGCAAAAACCTGTGCTTTAATCTCAATTTTGCCGCCATGTTCAATATGTGCAATAGCATACTTGATGCTGTTCTCAATCAATGGCTGTAAAATTAAACTTGGCACTAGCGCTTGTTCTGCCTCTTCTGTTACATCTAACTCAATCGACAACCTTTCATCAAAGCGTACTTTCTCAATTTCAAGGTATAACGTTAACGCATGTAACTCTTGCTCTAGTGGTACTTTTTTGATCGGATCTGTATTTAAGGTATGTCTCAAAAAGTCACTAAGCCTTGATACCATTTGATTTGCATCTTTATTCTCTTCAACGAGAATAAGTGTTGAGATTGCGTTGAGTGTATTGAAGAGAAAGTGAGGATTAAGCTGATACCGAAGCATTTTTAGTTGTGCTTCATGAGCCATCGTATTGGCTTTTAGTGCCTTTTGTCTCTCACTTTGCAATAATTGATAATACTTTATACCGAAGTATAGTCCGCTCCAGCATAAAACGATATAGACGGAGTCTAGGCCTTGCTGCAAATAATAAAACCATTCATCGGGTCGATAACCATGACGGTATATTTCCCAATGATTGAATTTTTGCACCACAGCCCAGAGCGTTCCGGTTAAATATGATGCAGTAAATACTACCAAGATTAAGACAACTGGAGAGGCGTTCCATATCTTACGATATAAATAACGCAGTGGTACTGTCATCAAACAACCGGCATAAGCATTTAATGCAATAACAAATACATAGATGTCGCGCATTTCAAATACTTTCGAGCCAATGTAATTCACCAGCGCATAACCCAACCAGCCGGCTATTTGTAATACCCAGAAAAACCTCTGCCTGTTATCAACCAGTGATTGCCACTTCAAAATGATTATACCTCTTCTATCTTAACTGGATTATATCTCAGCTTGTTGCATTTATTCACTGCTGATGGTCTCAGTTTTTACACGACCTACCGCAAATAAAAAAAGACACCGCAGTGTCTTTTTTAAGATAAATTATAATGACTTATTTAATTTAACCGCTCTGTTTTGGAACACCAAAAAAGTGCTATTAGGTTGTTATGAATAAGAAATATAACAACCCCTTAGCTTCAATCTATGTTCCCTCAGGTTAAGCAGTTCTACACAAATTGCTATAAATGCCTTGTCTTGTAGACTGTATTTACGCCAGCTTATCTGAAGCGACTTTATATGTTGGATCGGCTTGACCATCTAATTCGACTAAGTCTTTAGCCTTTTCGAGTAACACTTTGCAGTCTTGGCTCAAGTGGCGCAGATGAAGTGTTTTTCCAGCTTTTTTGTAGCGTTCTGCTAACGCATCTATCGCTTCAATCGCGCTGTGATCAGCAACTCGGCTATATTTAAATTCTACAATAATGTCGTCGGGGTCATTATTTATATCAAATAATTCAGCAAAGTTTTTTACAGAGCCAAAGAATAGTGGTCCGTGTAATTCATAAACCTTTGAGCCATTTTCATCAATATAATTATTGGTGTAGATATGTTTTGCATGTTCCCAAGCAAACACCAATGCCGATACAATTACACCAACACAAACTGCAATCGCGAGATCTGTGACCACAGTCACACCAGATACCAATACAATCACAAAAGCATCTGATTTGGGGATCTTTCTGATCAGTCTAAAGCTAGACCATTCAAACGTACCTAGAACAACCATAAACATCACACCAACTAGTGCGGCTAATGGGATCATTTCTATTAAGCTAGCAGCAAATAGAATAAAGACCAATAGTAGAAGCGCAGCTGTTATTCCCGACAAACGACTACGGCCACCAGAATTAATGTTGATCATTGACTGGCCTATCATCGCACAGCCGCCCATCGCACCAAATACGCCACAGGTAACATTTGCTGCACCTTGACCGATACACTCACGATTACTATGGCCACGTGTTTCTGTGATCTCATCAATCAAAGTGAGCGTCAACAGCGACTCTATCAAGCCAATTGCTGCCAATACTAACGCATAAGGGAATATGATTTTAAGTGTTTCAAGTGTCCATGGTACATCAGGAATATGAAAAGCAGGGAAACCACCTGCGATAGTCGCATCAGAGTTGCCAGACATGTCTTTAAGATAGTCAAGTACATTCCTCGCATCTAGGTCCAGGCCTATTACGATTCCAGTTACTACAAGGATAGCGGCAAGGCTTGAAGGTACTGCTGTCGTCAACTTAGGGAGAAAATGAATGATAGCCATTGTAAGCGCAACTAGGCCACACATAATATAGAGCGCTTCGCCCTGCATCCACGTCAAGTTACCTTGCCCATCAAGCACCTTGAACTGCCCAAGTTGTGCTAAGAAAATCACAATTGCCAGGCCATTTACAAAGCCGAGCATAACAGGGTGAGGCACCATGCGAATAAACTTGCCGAGTTTAAATATACCGGCCAATATTTGCAAAAAGCCCATCAATAAGACTGTCGCAAACAGATATTCAACACCATGCTCTATCACCAAGCTAACCATAACGACTGCAAGTGCACCAGTTGCACCAGAGATCATACCCGGTCTACCACCGAAGATTGAGGTAATAAGACCTACAATGAATGCCGCATATAAGCCAACCAAAGGGTCTACTTGCGCAACAAAAGCGAAGGCTACAGCTTCTGGCACCAACGCCAGTGCAACTGTAAGTCCTGATAGTACATCGTTTTTAGCAGAGCTAGGCGCTTTGCTGATCAGATTAAACATCTATTTCCTCTGGTCTGAATTGACAATGAACACAAAGGCTGCGGATTCTAGCAAAAAGCAGCAATTTAAACAAATAGCAGACATCTAGCATTTAAAGCAGATTGGTTTGTATGCACTAAATTCTAGTATAGAACAGTGACAGCAGGATGTTAGAAATGCACTATTTCAGCTAAAAGGCAGGCTAGTAATCGTCTGCTCACTATCATTTAACAAGCAGACGATGATGCTGTACTAAAGTGGTAAAGAGGTACTGCGTTTTACACAAGTCATGGTTACATTTGAATGTACCTCTTGAACAAACTCAAGGTTAAGTAAATTGTCTCGAACAAACTGCTCATAACCTTCAATTCCCTTAGATATAATACGCAGCATGAAGTCCATCGTGCCTGCCATTGAATAACACTCTGTCACTTCGTCGTAGCTCAATATAAGTTTTTCAAACTCAGCGAGGTTATTTCTGCCATGGTTCGACAAGCGAACGTGTGCATAAACCAGCATATCAAATCCGAGCTTTTTCTCGTCTAACAGTGCGACTTTACCTTTGATGTAACCATCTTGCTCCAATTTGGCGATACGTCGCCAGCAAGGAGATTGAGAAAGCCCTACTTTATCTGCAATTTCGGCGGTCGAAAGACTCGCATCTTGTTGTAACAATGCCAAGATTTGGCGATCTACTTGGTTTAATGACATATCTATTCTAGTTTAATTAGCACATTAGCTTACAAAGCCAATGTTGATTATTATTCTCTGACGTATAGTAGACTAACTTATTGTATATGAATACTACTTAGCGCCTACTATTCTACCCAAATCGGCCACTCATAAAGGGGTTTGTAGCCTTTTCATACCCTATCGTGGTATTTTCACCGTGCCCTGAATGCACAACGACTTCGTTAGGTAACGAAAATAACTTACTCTCAATGGAGTGCTTCAGCTTTGCTGCGTCCCCTTTAGGAAAGTCAGTTCGCCCTACTGAACCTTTGAACAAAACATCACCTACCAACACCTGCTGTGAGACAGGTTCATAAAAAACAACATGTCCAGGCGTGTGACCAGGGCAATGCCTAACTTCTAACTTTAGCTTCCCTACCTCAACTGTATCACCATCATTTAGCCATGATGAGGGTAAAAATGCAGCGTGGTTTTCAAAACCAAACATTTGTGATTGCATTGGTAATGCTTCAAGCCAAAATAGGTCATCTTTATGAGGGCCTATGATTTCAATATCATAATACTCCCCCAGTATCGTACTTGCCCCCACATGATCTAGATGCGCGTGGGTGAGCAAAATCATCTTCGGTTTAAGCCCCTCTTCAGTCAAGCGCGCGATGATCTTTTCCGGCTCGCCACCTGGGTCGACAATTGCGGTGATTCTGCTTGTCGGGCAAACTAATACACGGCAATTTTGCATAAACGGCGTAACAGGTATTGTTAATACTTGCATTGTTAATTTGCTCCAAATGCCATCAAAACAGGATACTTCAAATAAGCGCTGTCATAAAATGGTGTCCGAGCGTACAGCCACTCCATTCTCGCTTTAGAGTCGTTGGCAAACTTTTTGTCTTCACGAATTTTTTTATCAAATGCTAATGCCATTGCTGGATTTTGTTTTAGCATCTTTCTGGCAAACGGTTCAAGCGCATAATTTTCAACATATTCTGTACGTTGAAAAATCGTATTAAACTCACCCCAAGCAAAGAAAGAGTCCGGGGCTTTAGGGTGCAGTAAGTGAGTTGCCAACTCTCCCGAAGGTTGCGCTGTTTCAACTTTATACCAGCCACTTACATCCACTTTTTCTGGCAATACGTTAAAGTTAAATGATGCCTTTACTCTAAAGCGACTTTCAAAAGGCACACTGTCGAACTGATAGTCACTTACCGCTGCCTGAGTGACATTTTCAACTACTGACGATGCTGGCAATTTAATGACTTCAACACCATGAAGCTCTAGCTTTTCAACGACTTCGGGATACGCTGGTGGTATATAAAACTGCTCTGGAACATTAACTATCGTTTTTACTTCTTTTTGCCAATAAATCGGTAATTTCTCATAGTCGACTGGCGTACCAAGGTATTTTGCTTCTACATGCCCAGAAAGTGCACTTTCGAATTGCTTGTATTCGATACCTTTAAATTGAATGAAATCAGGAGTTTTAGCGTAGCTACGCTCAACCACTAATTTTTTGGGCAAAAACTCAGCTTCTTTTTTCACAGCTTCTCGTAATATATCTATATTGTTGGCCAGTCCATCAATGACGCCATCCATAAATACATACGTCCCTAAAACACGCTGTTTATACGGTTTTAAAGAGTGATTTTCCACAAGTATTGTTGGTAGCCCTTTTAAGTCGCCCCAACCATTTGAGAATCTTGGTGTTGCTACCCAACCTGCTAAACCCTGCTTAAAATCACGCTTGTCCATGACAAACACCAAAGGTCCGGGAATATGCCCCTGTTTGCGAAGTGCTTTATCTATTTCAGGAGAGAGTTGATTTTCCAATACTTGGGCAATTGCTGGAGATTCACTGGCAAAACTTGGATTAAAGCCATAGGTCACATCATACTGGTAATCCGCACCGTCAGTAACATGAACATCAATGTATAGGTCTGGCTTATACTCATTGATCACAGACATGATCGCTCTAATACCAGGAGTATCTAGCTTTGTATAATCACGGTTGAGATTAAGATTTTTACCATTCGTCCTAAATCCCATCACCGCTGGGCCGCGCTGATTAATACGGTTATATTCGCTGCGACGCTCATGACCATCGACATTTAAAATCGGCACAACTAGTAAGTTGACTTTCGCTAAAATATCGCGACGTTTCCCTGTGGCAATATCACGCAGCAACATAAACATGGCATCTTTACCATCAATTTCACCGGCATGAATACCCGCTTGAACTAAAATAGTCGGTTTATCGCTATTAATGACTTTAGATTTGTCACCACCTTGCTCAGTGGCAACAATCATCTTGATAGCGCGATGACTATCACTAGTACCTATAGTTTCAAGCTTAAACTGTGTTGGATTGGCCGCGACTAGACGGTCAACAAACGCCATTGTATCTTCATAATTTGGGGAATCGGTACCATCACTAAGTTCGAAATCAGTCGTCAATGGGCCTTGTTGTTGTAATAGTTGTTCACTGTTACCCTGCCACTCCATTAGCGGTGGCAAATGACTATTCATACCTAGCATTGCAGTAAGCATAATAATGCTGGAACTCATCATAATTCTCTATTCCTCTGCTTTTATCCGTCAATTATATCAATATTTTATCTATCGGCTTACAATGTGCGGTGATTCAACAAAAATTTGCAGTTAATCGCAGATAACTATCACTTTAGGGAACAAATGAGCGTACAAAAATCAATTTTAATCACTGGTTGTTCTACCGGGATTGGTTATTACTGTGCATTGCAGTTGTCAAAAGCCGGATATCAGGTCATCGCATCAGTCAGAAATGAAAAAGACCTGAATAAGTTTGAAGGTACAGGTGTTCATTGCATCGTATTAGATCTAGCTTGTGAGGAAAGTATCAAAGATGGATTTCATCAGGCACTTACAATCGTCAATGGGCAATTGGACGCATTATTTAATAATGGCGCCTACGGTCAACCTGGTGCGGTCGAAGATTTGCCTACAGATATATTAAGAAAGCAGTTTGAAGTTAACTTTTTTGGTTGGCACACACTAACATGCTTGGCTGTCGCGCAAATGCGAAAGCAAGGTTCAGGCCGAATAGTGCACAATTCTTCAGTGCTTGGCCTTGTTGCATTACCCTATCGAGGAGCCTATAACGCTAGTAAATTTGCACTGGAAGGGTTAACCGACACATTACGCATGGAACTCGCCAACACCAATATCCAAGTCAGTTTAATCGAGCCAGGTCCAATCGTATCAAAGTTTAGAGAAAACGCGAAACGCGCATTTTTAACTAACATCAACCATCAACATAGCGCACATCACAACGAGTATCAGGCGCAGCTTAATCGCTTAGGCGCTGAAGACGCACCACAGAAATTTACCTTAGGGCCTGAAGCGGTTTATAAAGCCCTGCATCACGCATTGAGTGCTAAAACTGCGAAGCCAAGGTATTACGTAACGTTCCCTACATACTTGATGGGGTATCTAAAACGAATATTGAGCAGTCGCATGCTAGATAAAATATTGATGAAAAACCGTTAAGGGCTGAGTAATACCAATTAGTCTTAATA
>NZ_RCSQ01000233.1:0-2407 GCF_004103255.1 Pseudoalteromonas sp. PS5 | reverse complement strand
AGGACATATTGCCCAGCTGAATGCGCACTTTGAGCGGCTACTGACAGGGTTGAGTGAAGCCAGTGCACAAACCGCAGTGAGTAGCTTGCCATTGTTATCGAAAGAAGAAGAGCACAAGCTGCTGTATACACTGAACGACACAGCAGTAGAGTATGATAAGTCGGCTTGTATTCATACGTTGTTTGAGCGTCAAGTGGACTTAGTGCCAGAGCAAGTTGCGGTTGCATTTGCAGATGACGTTTTACAATATAAGACACTGGATGAGAAGGCGAATCAGCTAGCACATTACCTGCGCGCAGAGCATGGGATAGGGCCAGATAGCTTAGTGGGTGTGTGCGCAGATAGGTCACTGGAGATGGTGATAGCGGTTTTAGGGATCTTAAAAGCAGGAGGTGCTTATGTGCCACTAGACCCGAGTTATCCGCGTAGCCGCTTAGAATATATGATAGCAGATGCGTCATTATCGGTGGTAGTGAGCCATGGAGAGACGGCAGAAGCATTAGCGAGTTTTACCAAAACGCAAGTTAGGTTAGATGGATTTGCCTTAGGGGAGCCGCACCTGTGTGATGCGTATCCACGTACTCGGCCACAAGAGGTCGGTGTGAGCGCATCACATCTGGCGTATGTGATTTATACCTCAGGCTCGACAGGGCAGCCAAAAGGCGTGATGATTGAGCATCAAAATACGGTTGCAATGTTGAATTGGGGCAAACATTTTTATTCAACGGCAGAGTTGCAAACAGTATTAGCGAGTACTTCTTTAAGTTTTGATTTATCTGTTTTTGAATTATTTTTACCGCTAAGTGTTGGCACAAAAGTAAGACTCGTTAAAAATGTTTTAGAAGTAGTGACAGAGCAGTGTGTTCGGGATGTCACCTTACTTAATACAGTTCCTTCAGCTATCTCGGCTTTGCTAGATAATAATACTTATTTAGAGAAAATCCGGGTCATTAATCTTGCGGGAGAAGCATTACACAGTGAGCTTATCAACAAAATATTTGAACAATATACGGCGATTAGCGTTTGTAATCTATATGGCCCATCTGAAGATACGACCTACTCAACCGGGATCAGGTTTAATAATGCGGTACAGTCAACGCCAAGTATTGGCCGTGTGATTTCAAATAGTATTGCGCTGATTTTAAATGAAGATGGCCAGCTATTACCTTACGGCTCTGTAGGAGAGTTATATTTGGGAGGTGATGGTGTCTCTAGAGGATATAGGCACCAAGCCGAGCTAACGGCAGCTAAGTTTGTTAGTAATCCATATTCCACAGTAGGACAGGGAGTTCAGGCTGCTCGACTTTACCGTACAGGAGATTTAGTAAAGTATCTTCCTTGTGGTAATTTAGCGTTTCTTGGTCGAATTGATGATCAGGTGAAGATAAGAGGATTTAGGATAGAGCTTGGGGAAATCGAGTTTGAATTATCTCAACTTGCTGAAATTGACTCATGCCTAGTCATTGCGAAGCAGGTTGGAGAAGATAACCGCTTAATCGCATACCTAAAAGGCCACGATGGTGACATCAATATTGGTGAAGTTAAGAAAGCGCTTCGTTTAGCATTACCTGAATATATGGTGCCTAGCTTTTTTGTGGAAGTTGAAGAGTGGCCATTAACACCAAATGGAAAAATCGACAAAAAGCAATTACTAGAAATTGAAGGTGTCGGTTTTAATGAAGAATACGTTGCACCGCAGAGCCAAACTGAGCTGGCACTAGTGGATATTTGTTCTGAATTGTTGGAACTGGAACAAAGTAAAATAAGTATTAAAGCAAACTTTTTTGAACTGGGAGGGCACTCCCTATTAATAATGAAGTTTGTAAGAAAAATTGAGGAAGTCCTAGGGATCACAATCTCAATGAATGCTTTTTTTGATGTGCAGACTCTGCAAGAGCTTGCTTCCCTATGTGAAATTATAGCGGTAAGTCAGTCTATCAACGAGGTAGATGATGTTGCCGAATACGAAGAGTTCGAGTTTTGAGATGAATGCATTAAACCTTATCCAGCAGTTGGCTAGACAAGACATTATTTTGCAAATGACAGAGAATGGATCGTTAACTGCTAAGGCTCCCAAGGGAGCCATCACAGCTGAAATAAGTGATCTTATAAGGCAAAATAAGAGAGAATTTATTGATTGCTTAACGCGCTTAGAGTCACTTCATTCTCAAGTGGAAAGCAATTCGGTCATTCCTGTAGACAGAAACACAGATAAGCTCCCTCTGTCTTTTGCCCAGCAGCGGCTATGGTTTATTGATAGTTTGCAAGGTAGCACTCCAGAGTACAATATGCCGATGGTATTTGAGCTGTCAGGCACGATTAGTCTGACGAGTATTCAGCGAGCCTTTCGTGAAATTATCGCGCGTCATGAAGTCTTAAGAACCATCTATGAAGAGCATGATGGTGA
>NZ_RCSQ01000232.1:0-7056 GCF_004103255.1 Pseudoalteromonas sp. PS5 | reverse complement strand
AACGCTGTTAGCGTCAGATTCACTCCTTCAAATTGAGCAAGTATTAAGACTAATTGGTATAACAACATGCTGGACTGATTTATGGGTTAACAAAGTTTCGTGAGTGAGTTTCAGCTGTAACGTAAGCGTTTATTACTATTGCCCTCAAGTAAACGAGTGTGGTGTTAGCTCAAGTCTAAAACCAATTAACTTGAGCTAAGTGTGTGCGGTTATTAGGCTTGTTGAAACTCGTAAACACTGCCCAAATTAAGCAGTTGTGTCAGTTCGTCAAGCGCTGCGTAAGACTCGTGCAACAAACTGGGATCTGCTAAGTCTTGCTCTGTTACGCGATCACGATAGTGCTTGTTGACCCAAGCGCTGAGCTGAGCAAATTTGTCATCACTCATCATGATTTCAGGGTTAACAGCACGCAATTCTGTATCGTTAAGCGCCACTCGTAATCGTAAACATGCAGGTCCACCACCGTTTTGCATACTCTGACGCAAATCAAAAAAGCGTACTTGCGAGATAGGGTTATTCGCACCAAGCATATACTCTATGTAGGCCGCAACATTGGTATTTTTTGCACATTCTTCAGGTGCAACTAACATCATTTCACCTGATGGTAAGGTGATCAACTGTGAGTTAAATAAGTAACTTTTTACCGCATCCTCCACACTTACGGCGTGACTTGGCACTTCAACAATGTGCAACGGCTTTTCACCAATGTATGCTTGTCTGATTTTGGTCAAACTATTAGTTTATCGATAAAGGCTTGATCATGACAAAATAGTACATTCTCATTACCTACAGCAATCACATCATTGTGGAACACGCCTTGGTCAATAACATTTGGGTTTTGCTGGATAAAAATTGCTTGTTTTTCATTTAATTGATGTAGCCTTGCAACAGCTTGACTCGCTTCAAGGGTTTGTCGTGCAGGGTATTTGCTGGGGCCTTTAATACTACTGTTAAAACCACTTGAGCCATAGACAAATAACTGAACACCTTGGCTTGCATGATCATCTGCTAAACGAGTATGGTTCGCGGCACCTTCGTCGCCAAAAAAGGGCTGTTCAGGTAAATGCTGATGGTGTGAAAAGTGTTGTTCATCAGCGAACATAGCGCGTAGTAAATTGGTTGTGGTGGTTGGTTCTATGGAGCGATGAAACTTACAGTTTAAATTAGCGCTGGTAAAATGAACTTTACCATCATTTGAGTCAATAGACGGTGACACAGTCGCAGCGTTTGCAGTCCACATTGCCGAAGCAGAATAGCAAGCACGTAGTAAAATTGGGTCGTGCTTATATGCTTTTTCTAATACTTGGGCATCAGTGCCTGAAAAGCCAACTCGGCGCAGTGGTGATAAACTTGGGCGCGCATGAGGGGCGAATATCCCTTGTTTTAAGCCGATGTCGTGCATCGCTTTCATTTTTTCAAGGCCTTGTAACGCCGCCTCTTTTGGATTTGAAATGCTGGTAGCGTTAGAAAGTGAGGCCACGTTACCGTAAGATAAACCGGCGTAGTTATGAGTTGGTCCTACTAAGCCATCGAAATTGACTTCATAAGTCATGAGTGCGATTCCTGTTGCAAATGGTTATAGACCTCTAGTATGAGGCGGTTTCGTCAGTTTTGAAAGTGATATGAATCAAAACAACAGCATAGCTAACAGCACTTTGTCATTTAACCTCTTGCTAGGCAGACTTTGATTGCAAATTCAGACCTCGTTGCCCACAATAGAGAGAGTTTTTGTTTTACCTCAGGGCAAACCATGGAAGTTGAACATCAGGAAATTGCCAACTTTTTAATCGCTTATCCGCCATTCTCGGATTTACCGCAGGAGGCACTACACCGCCTTGCAAGCCAAGTTGAAGTTGGCTATTACCGTGAGGGGAGTCGCATTCTGGAGTATGGTGAGCAAATCACTTACCTGTATGTGATCCGCTCTGGTGCTGTGGAATTATTCCGCCGCTCGGGTGAATTATACAATCGTATATCAGCAGGGGGGATCTTTGGTCAACGCGGTTTATTGATGAATCGTAAGGTTCGCTTTGGGGCGCAAAGCCTCGAAGATACATTAGTGTATTGCATTCCTGTGGGTGTATTTGATGAATACTGCGATGTCTATGAGGCATTTGCTGATTATTTTGAAGCTGATGACAATGCTAGGCTCAAAATAACAGTATCTGAGCAAGCAGATAGTAACGACTTAACCACTGCTAAAGTACGTAAACTATTGCTACGTGATGTGGTATACGTCGAACGTAATGCAACAGTGCAACAAGCCGCACAAGTGATGGCAACAGAGCAGGTTTCATCTTTACTAATTTATGATCCTGAAAAGCCTGTGGTAGAAGACCCCGATGAGGACGATGGTCAAGTTGTCGGGTTGATCAGCGATAGGGACTTGCGGGTAAACGTTGTTGCTAAAGGGCTTGACTATCAAACGCCGGTTTCTGAGATTATGTCTACCGATTTGGTGATTGTAGATTCTAATGCGTACGTATTTGAAGCCATGATGTTGATGCTCAAAGACAATGTTCATCATCTGCCTGTAGTTCATAAACGCAAACCAATTGGAGTTGTGGCGCTTTCTGATATTTTGCGTTATGAGTCACAAAGTAGTTTGCTATTTGTAAGAGGCTTGATGGATCAGCAAAGCGTTGAAGATCTTGCCAGTTATGCTAAACAGCTCCCTGCAATATTCACTCGCATGGTCAATGAAGATGCTAATTCACATATGATTGGCTCTGCTATGTCTATTATTGGTAAAACATTTAAACATAAATTGCTCGAGTTAGCAGAGGCAAAATTAGGACCCTCCCCGATCCCTTACTGTTTTATTGCTCTGGGCTCAATGGCTCGGGACGAGCAGCTAATTGTAACGGATCAGGATAACGCGTTGATCTTAGATGACGATTATAAACCTACAGAGCATGGAGTGTACTTTGAGCAACTCGCAAAATTTGTGTGTGACGGCCTTGCAAACTGCGGATATAAGTACTGTGATGGTGGCATTATGGCGACCAATCCTGCTTGGCGGTTAACATTTAGTCAATGGCAATCACAGTTTGAAAGTTGGATTGATAAGCCTAGTCCAGAAGCCTTACTCAATAGCTCAATTTTCTTTGACTTGGAAGGGGTATGGGGGGAAGTAAAGTGGGCGGAGAAGTTAACCGCATTTGTTAGTAAAAAGGCAAAAAGTACACCTAAATTTTTAGCGGCAATGGCGCATAATGCGCTAAGAAGAACACCACCACTTGGCTTTTTTAATGGCTTTGTTTTGGAGCAAGATGGTGAGCACAGACGGTCGATGAATATTAAACGACGTGGCACAGCACCACTTTCGGATTTGGTTCGTGTACATGCGCTTGGTGTTGGCTCTAAAAAACAAAACTCCTTTGAACGACTCGAAGATATTGACGAAGCAAATATACTTCCTAAAGGTAAAGTATTAGATCTACAAGCTGCACTTGAATACATCGCTATCATGCGTATTCGCCATCAAGCCTGGCAAATTGAGCAGGGTGAAAAGCCAGATAACAGTTTACCACCTGAAACACTCTCTGATTTTGAGCAGCGCAATTTGAAAGAAGCATTTGGTGTGTTAGACAAAGCGCAAAGCTTTTTAAAGTTTCGCTACCAAAATAAATCCATGATGAAATAGCGGTGTAAAGATGCAGGGTGAGATTATGTCATGGCCAAATCGCTTCGAGCATTTGGCAAAAGTGGCAAGAGATCCAAGACTTAAGTCATTTTATCAACAAGGTGTGGTTGACCCTTATCAGCAATTGGGTCAGTGCGAATTTGTTGCGCTTGATTTTGAAACCACGGGGCTCAATCCAAATATCGATGACATAGTGAGTGTTGGCGTGGTGCCATTTGATTTGCGGCGGATCCGCGTAGCGCAAGCAAAGCACTGGTTAGTTAAACCAACGAGTCCACTTGCTAAAGAGTCTGTGGTACTTCATCGGATAACCCATTCTCAAGTTGAAAGCGCGCCAGATCTGGAGGATATTCTTGAGGAGGTGTTTGCGTCGCTTCATGGTAGAGTCATCGTGGTGCATTATCAGTTTGTCGAGAAGTCATTTTTTAACTCTGCGCTTATGGCAAGAGTAGATGAAGGAATTGAGTTTCCGGTCATTGATACAATGGAAATTGAGAAGTCAGCAATAAATAATACTAGAAACTGGCTTGATAAGCTTAAACGTAAACCCATTCCTTCAGTGCGCTTAGCTGATTGCAGAAAGCGCTATGGGCTTCCATATTACCAGCCCCACCATGCTTTGTCCGATGCCTTGGCAACGGCAGAGTTACTTCAAGCCCAGGCTCAGTATTGTTTAGATCCATCAGATATGGTGAAGCGCTGGTGGAGCTAAATCCAAATAACAAAAAGGCGGAGCATACATCAAGCTCCGCCTGTAATGGCATTAACGACTGTTAGCTTTTAGGCTCAGTCCTTAGCCCAAGGATCAAACTTACGCACATCAGCAGTAGTACAAAGGTAAACGGCAAACCTGTAGAAATGGCACCCGCTTGCAGTGCTTCAATCGCCTCTTTACCACCGATCCACAGTAGCGCAGCCGCAATCGCACCCTCAATACTCGCCCAGAATATACGTTGTGGTACTGGCGCATCGATTTTACCGCCAGCGGTAATACTATCGATAACTAAAGAGCCTGAGTCTGACGAAGTAATAAAGAAAACCAGTACAAGTAAAATCGCAGTGAACGAGAGTAAATCACTCATAGGTAAGTTTTCAAACATCTGGAACATAGCTAAAGGCACTTCAGTTAAGCCATTTGTGCCAAGCGCACCAATGCCATTTTTTACCTGATCGATAGCAAGGCCACCATAAATTGACATCCAGATCACGGTTACCAATGTCGGGATTAATAATACTGCGGTGATAAACTCGCGTATGGTTCGTCCCTCTGACACACGAGCGATGAACATACCAACAAACGGTGACCAAGATATCCACCATGCCCAATAGAATACTGTCCAGCCTTGGAACCATGCCTCATCGTCACGCCCATGAGGGTTACTTAACGGAATGATATTTTCAATATAAGCCATTAAAGTTGTCGGAATATTACCCAAGGCAATTGCAAAACCTGCGATACCAACGAATAGTAATAATGCAAAGGCTATTAGCATATTAATGTTACTGAGTAATTTTACTCCGCCATCAATACCGCGGACAACGGAAATAATTGCCAAGACAGTTACGCCCGCGATCACGGCAATTTCAAGGCTAAGTCCTGCCTCTATACCAAATACATGCTGGATCCCAGCACCAGCTTGTTGTGCACCCAAACCAAGTGACGTCGCAAGACCAAACAAGGTAGCAAGTACGGCAAGAATATCAATGATATGCCCAGGCCAACCCCATGCTCTATCTCCTAAGATAGGATAAAAGATAGAGCGGATCGACAGCGGTAGTCCCTTGTTGTAGGCAAAAAATGCTAGGGAAAGTGCAACCACTGCGTAAATTGCCCAAGGGTGTAAGCCCCAATGATACATGGTCGCGCCCATGGCAAGTTCGGCAGCTTCAGGGGTATTAGCTGCAACATTCAATGGCGTTTCATACCAGCCAGTATAATATGCTACAGGTTCAGCGACGCCCCAAAACATTAGGCCTATCCCCATACCTGCGGCAAATAACATAGCAAGCCAAGATGCTCGGCTATAACTAGGCTTGGCATTTTCACCGCCTAAGCGTATCTTTCCGTAGGGGGAAAGCACAAGTACTAGACAGAATAAGACAAAGAAGTTCCCCGACCACATAAATAGCACATCAAAATTACCTATGATGTCCCACTTGATGCCATCAAGCGTGGTTTTCGCTGTATTTGCATCGACCAATAGTACAGCAATTAAAAAAGCTAATATTAATCCTGCACTTACGCCAAACACGGGGTTATGCACATCAAACCCCCACTTTTGCACGTTGTCTTGCCCAACGGTGTAGTCCGTATTATCGATGCTGTATTTATCGTGGTTATTGCCCATGATACCCTCTTGTTGTTCTCATCGTGATAAGACATCAAGCTGACATAGTAGTTATACCACTTTGTCTTACTACTTGCTCAATTTGAAGAAGTAAGTCTGACGCTAACCGCGTTAGAAATTTTGTACCTACATGGATGTAGGTATCTTGGCGATAGCAGGGCGCTGTAGCGGTGTTATCGACAAGACTTTCTCGTCTCAAAATAGCAAGTTTATTAAGATAATTGGTATAAGTTAAAAATTACACACTATAAAATAACAATTCGACATAAACTAAATAGGCAGTGAAACAAAGAAAACTGTGACCTTTAACACCAGTCAATAGCTATTTGCAATGGCTTTGTTAACCACGAAACCTACTATCACTCGCTGTTACGTCATACCCTTTAAGTTACAAAAAATTTTGCCCAGTCTAGATTATTTGGCGTTCTCACTCGATCAATACATTTCAATTGCATCAAAAGAATGGCTCCACGCACCTGTGATGGGTTTATGTTAGTTACAGTGACAGTATATTGCCTCAATACTTGTAATTAAGATAAACCAACCGAACTGCTATGCTAATGAGATTAAAACATCAATCTACTTACCAACTCGCCTTATACAAGAGCATGTAATTAAGCAAATTGGAATTACGTCAACTTGATAATCAGTCGATGCTAATACCAATTAGACTTAATATTTGCTCAATTTTGAGGAGTAAATCTGACGCTAACTGCGTTAAAAATTTCTTATTTAGAATAACTAAATAGCAAAACTTTCGCCTAGTTATCGACAAAATTTTCTCGCCTTAAAATAGACCACTTAATTAAGATAATTGGTATGAAAAGCAACAACTCTTTACGTCTTGGTCGTACCGGGAAGCAAATGCGCAATACCAGTAAAACCTACGCTTACTAGTTTAGGGGGTGAGATTGAAAAGTAAATGGTTACTGAATTTTTTATTTAAAAATCATCGTATTCATCAACTAGACATACAGAGTGAGGTAATGCCAATTTGACTTAATACTTGCTCAATTTGAAGGAGTAAATCTGACGCTAACAGCGTTAAAAGTTTCTTATTTA
>NZ_RCSQ01000231.1:0-3621 GCF_004103255.1 Pseudoalteromonas sp. PS5 | reverse complement strand
TTCTCGCTTCAAAATAGACCACTTAAATTAAGATAATTGGTATTATTTTGTTTAATTGAGCCTATATAGCTGTAACCGAAGTGCAAATATGTTAATTGTATCGAGGTAACTTGAGCTTAGGATAACACAGGCTGTTAGTATGCAAATATGCTTTGTATTAGGGAGTGTGTAGTTGTTGAACACGACAGACCCATTTATTCTTTAGCCAAAGCTCAGGTTAATTGGTACTAAATATAAATATCTGCACGGGTGATGGTTGAACCAACATAATGAACTGTTTTGTTGGGTTAACTTCACGCCGTTTTGCTTTCATACCAGTGTCTTAGAGGCTGGTAATGTTTTTGCTCAAACAACAAAATTAACGGAGCGGCGTAATAATGAAGAAAATGAGCTTGGTGGCCTTTGCTGTGGCGCTTGGGCTAAGTGGATGCGCTCAAGATAAGCCGGTTACACAAAAGCATTCTGAGGTTGGAGTCAGCCAATCTAGTATGTCCAGAACAGAGATAGATAAAGTTGTTGAACAATATACGAGACAATTTGTTAACCACCAGCCGGCATTGGCAACATCATTAAAACTACCGAACAGTGAATACGGTGATTATCAAACAAAGCTACCTGACTACTCTGTCGTGGGTATGCAGGCACTGCAAGTCGACATGAATGCAGCGGCGCAGCGTCTAGCGGCAATACAACCGGCAATCAGTAACTCAGATGACTTATTACATGTGAAAGTCAATGAAGTGATTGCGCGTTATTACGCCGGAGATAAGGGGTTCTCAGCCGGTTATATTGATACGTGGGGTGGGCACCTGCCATATATTGTGAACCAGTTGTCAGGCCCCTTACTCGATATTCCTAATGTGCTAAAAGACCAACATGGAATAGAGAGTGAGCAAGATGCCAAAGACTATCTTGCTCGCCTGAATGCCTTTGTTGAAGTGACGAAGCAAGTGGCAAGTAAGGTAACAGCGGACGCCAATAAAGGCGTAATTTTACCAAAAGTATTGTTTCCAAACACGCTAGGTTATTTAGATAACTTCACGGCGCCACATGGTGCAGCGCATCCTTTGGTTACATCGTTTAAAGAAAAACTTGCAAATATCAATGATATTACAGATAAAGCCGCCGCTGAATATGTTGCACAGGCGATACAAATTGTTGAGCAAAAGCTTTATCCCGAGTTTAAAAATGTGTCTGCTATTATGCACGCTCTAGAGAGTAAAGCGCCTGAAAAGGTTGGTATTTGGGCTCAGCCAAATGGCGAAGCTTTCTACCAGCATGAGATCACCTACTTAGCGGATTCTGATATGGGCGCCGAAGAGATCCACCAAATTGGTCTTGCTGAGGTGGAGCGTATTTCAAAGCGTATGGACGAAATCCTTAAGCAAAATGGCTATTCACAGGGATCTGTTGGCGAACGGATGAAGCAGCTCAATGAAGAATCGAGATTTTTATATGCGGACTCTGACGAGGGTCGTGAAGCGTTATTATCGTTCTTGCGTGGTGAAATAGCGACTATTTTACAAAAAGCACCAGATTATTTTTCTACTATTCCACCGCAACCAGTTGAAGTCAAACGCATACCACAGGCTGTGGAAGCAGGTGCGCCCGGTGGTTACTACAATGGACCATCGCTTGATGGAAGTCGCCCAGGGGTATTTTCAATCAACCTAAAAGATATGAAGGCAGTACCAAGCTTTGGCATGAAAACCTTGACGTATCATGAAGCAGTTCCTGGTCATCATTTTCAAATTGCCCTGAATATGTTGCAAACCGAAATTGGTTTGATGCGTCAAAATGCGTCATTTAACGGCTATATCGAAGGATGGGCATTATATTCTGAGTTGCTGGCTTATGAGATGGGCATGTATAAAGACGATCCATTTGGTGACTTAGGTCGTCTGCAAGCTGAGGCCTACCGTGCAGCTCGACTTGTTGTTGATACTGGGTTGCATTACAAAAAGTGGACACGCGACCAAGCGATCACCTATTTTGCTGATGCAACAGGTACGGCAATGAGTGATGTGGTATCGGCTATCGATCGTTATATTGCGTGGCCCGGGCAAGCGCTTGGTTATAAGCTAGGTATGCTCAAGCTGGTTGAACTGAGAGAGCATGCTAAGCAGCAACTGGGAGAGAAGTTTGATATTAAAGCATTTCATGATGTGATCTTACTAAAAGGTGCAAGGCCGCTGCGCTTAGTTGAAGAGGATGTTAACGCGTGGGTTGAGTCGCTAACAGCAGCCTAATTTTTACTCTCAGCTTGGTGGTGAGTGAACTACCAAGCTGATTTGCCTTTCTCTTTGCCTGTCTTTATGGTCTCTGGGTTAATACTTGATATTTGGTTTTGCTTTTGCCCTAGCAAGGATTTCTTCGCTGCGATTTATATCTTTGCGTTGTAGATCGAGGCCCGTGGTATTTTCATTTTCTACAGGCTGATAGGCAAGTTCAGCATACAGTGCAAAGTGATCAGAGTCGATATTTGCCAGCCGCTTTATATCAACAACAGTGAAGTGATGACTTGAAAACAGATGATCTAATGGCCATCTAGCAAACGGGTAATCTGCGTGAAAGGTGTTAAACATACCACGACCAACCCTAGGGTCTAATAGTCCACTGATTTTACGAAAAGCCTAGTGGTTGGAGACCATGCAACATCGTTCAAGTCTCCGGTTACTATGGTCGGTAAAGCGTGTTTCGCTATGCGTTTAGCCACAATGACTAACTCAGCATCACGCTCTATGGCGGTTTTATTCTCTGTTGGGCTAGGAGGAGCTGGATGTAAAAAGTGAGCTTGTATGATGGTATTGGATGGGAGTTTGATTTTTGCATGTATCGAGGGTACATCTTCTTCAACAATATACTCACAGGTAGCGTCCTCAAGCGGGTGGCGTGAATATACATGCATACCATATAAATTAGACTGCGGGCACTTTACAGAGTAGGGCAGTATATCTAACAGTGAGTCGAGGTGTTGTTGCCATATCTCGTCACTTTCTAGTGTTATGAGTATATCAGGCTGATGTGCTCGAACTTAGCTGAGCAACAGGCTAAATTGGCGGTTGGTTTGTAGCACGTTGGCGGTGAGTATACTCATTGTTTGAGTATTTGATGTTGCATGTTTTACCTCTACTGGCCAAAGGGGCGTATAAGGCAAGATCCACCAAAGTTGAAAGCATAAGCACGCGGTGAGCACAAACATAGTGATCACGCTAAGCAGACTTAACTTGAAAAAGGCAATGCACAACATCAGTGCTACGGCAGTCATTGTGACGAGCTGGAGTCTAGGAAACTCCATTGCTCTGACACTCCAATGCGGGTGCTTGGCCAAAGGTAATAACGTAGCTTCCAAGATAACAACACTCAGTGAAGCGATAATCCAAGTCATGTAATACCCTAACATAATGGAAGAATTTGCTCAGTATACTTTATGTCGGCTGAAATGTATGTGAATAGTATCGACGTTGAGTGGGCACTCATTGTCGATACTCGGTTGGTGGGGAACACCGTTGGTTATACTTTTGAGCTTAGGTAATACCAATTTGACTTAATACTTGCTCAATTTGAAGGAGTAAATCTGACGCTAACAGCGTTAAAAATTTCTCATTTAGAACAACTAAA
>NZ_RCSQ01000230.1:0-5620 GCF_004103255.1 Pseudoalteromonas sp. PS5 | reverse complement strand
CAAATTGGTATAAGCTTAGTTGATTGGTATAGGTAACCTGAGCTTCAGATAGATGAAGTTTGAGTTATTCTTTGCATTAAATAACTTAAATTCTGGATAATCAACAACTTTATATTAATTTGCATGGATTGAGTCAGTTAATTTGTTACCTTGAGTCTAGGCGAACGTAGTCTATCGTGTATCTGTTTAGGAGACGGCTTTATTTATCAATAGGAAGCACATTTGGCAGCGTGGATGTGTGCTAGCATTTCTGTGGCTCAACGATGGTAATTGCTTGTATTTCCTCTTTATTACTCGGTGACCATGCGCGTTCACATGCTTGTTGTTTATCTAGCCAAACAAAGTCCGTATGCTCGTCTTTAGCAAGTTGAATAGGGGTGTTCGACGGCACCTGAACACTAAAAACATATTCGGTATTGAGTGTTACACCGGGTTCGTAGCGATGAAGCCACTGCGGCCTGATCTGGTATCGGTTGGTTTTATGGTGGGCATGTATCTCTATTCCAAGCGTTTTTGCGTCGATCCCTGTTTCTTCTTTAAGTTCTCTATAGGCCGTTTCAATTGGCAGCTCGTCATGATCTATACCTCCGGTAACCGATTGCCAAAAATCAGGGTCATCAGCTCTTTGTAGCAACAAAAATTGCTCAAGCTCATTATAAATCACAACTAAAACTGAAAAAGGTTTTCGTAACATAGATACAGTTTATAGAGATTAAAAGTCTAGGTCTGAGTGTAGCGAGATGAACAGGGGGGAGCAACTAAAACGAGATGGCATTTTTGCAAAAAAAAAGCAGGCCATCTGGCCTGCATAAAAACTCCAATAGCAACAAGCTGTGCCAAGGAAATCCCAATAATGCCAACGTCCTGGTTAGCAAGCTCTACTTCTCGGGAGTTCAATTGTGACTTTAGGCACGCCTAAGTACGCAGGTAAAAAGGTGCAGCCCCAAAGGAACGAAACCAATGCTAATGCAATGTTTATCTCTTGTAAACTAAAAATTGAAAAAAATAGTTTAAATGCCCTTTTTTTGTTCACTTTTAAATACTGAGCTGTAAAAATATACTATCTAACCTAATCTCGTAACTAATTGTTATTTATGTGATTGATGAAATTTGTACCTGTAATTATTCAAAGGATGTTGCAATTTTGTATGTAGGTTCTATGTTAATGGTTTGTACAACATGTAACCTAGGAACAAAAATATGAAACTCACATCAGCTGCAATGACTGTGGCATTACTGACCTGTACTACGCTAGTAAACGCTGCTATCCCTTACCAAGATAAACACTACCAATTTACTCAACCAGATGGCGAGACTATTACGTTAATCTTGAATGGTAATAACTATTTTGCTCAGCAGCGCACAGTAGGAGGTAAATTAGTTGTCTATGATGATGCGCTGCGAGGTATGGCTTATGCGCAGTTATCGGCAGACGGCGAGGCGTTAATTTCCACCGGTGTTTTAGTCTCAAATCGCGCTAAGCAGGGAGTAAAAGTTCGTCAGTCGGAGGACTACCAGCAAGGGTTATCGTCAGCCATTATTGCAAAAAAAGTAAAAACTGCTCAGCAAAGCATGCTAGGGCTACTAAGTCACGATTTGGCTCACCGTCGACACGAAGGGCATAAAACCGAGCTTACACAGTTGAACACCTCAATTACAGGTAAAGTAAAAGGACTTACGATTATTATCGATTTCCCTGATGAACGCGGTACGATCACAAAAGCGCAGATTGAGCGCTTTTTGAATGACGAAAATTACTCTGAATTTGGCAATGCGCAATCTGTGCGGGGCTATTTTACGTCCGTGTCGGGCGGCAAACTAGACTATACCAATACGGTAACGGCGTACTACACAGCTAAAAATAATAAAGCATACTATGCTGACAGTTCGTTAAGCTCAACGGTTCGGTCACAAGAGTTAATTAAAGAAGCATTGAATTGGTTGGAGTTTAACCAAGGGTTCGACTTTCGCTCGTTGACAACCAACAGCAGCGGCCAGATCCGAGGCTTAAACATCTTCTATGCAGGCAACTCTGATAGTGCTTGGTCTAAAGGGTTATGGCCGCATATGGCAAGGTTAAGCCCACGTTTTTGTGCCGACGGTGTATGCACAGATCGGTATCAAATTACAGATATGGGTGATAGCTTAGCAATAGGCACCTTTGTACATGAGTCTGGGCATCTGATCACAAATTGGCCTGACTTATATGATTATGATGGGAGCTCGGAAGGTTCAGTAGCAAGTTTTGGGGTGATGGGTTTTGGTGCTATCGGTACGTCAAACCGTTTTGAACCTACACCGCCGGTTGCACACTTCAGAGCGCTTGCTGGATGGGACAACGTGATTGAGCTAAACCCCGCGTTAAATAGTAATGCACCATCAGGGCAGCTAAGCCATATTTCAGGTTCGAATACCTCTTATAAATGGAGTAATCCCAATAACACCAATGAAGCGTTTTATATCGAAGCGATTCATCAATCAGGGCAGCATTCACAGCAATTGGACTCGGGCTTGGCGATTTGGCATGTAGACCCAGCTGGGAACAACTCAAATGAATGGTATCCATATATACAGATGGAGCATGGCGATGCTAGCCGTGATCCAGAAAACGGTCGAAATCGTGGTGATAACGGTGACTTATTCAATGTAGCAGGGGAGTTTAGTACTACTTTACCCAATGCGCTAGCGCAAAGAGGAACCAATGCCTTGTGGTGGAATGGTGATGATTCGGGCTTGCGGATCAGTAATATTTCAGATCCCGCTGCTGAGATCCGTTTTACCGTAAGTGCTACACTACCGCCTCCTCCTAAAGGAGATATTTATAGCGGATATTTGGCTGATCAAGAGCAAGCTATCCAGCCAAATGGTCGCTGGTTTCAATATAATGGCGGCGTGATAGACGCCGTACTCTCAGGGCCTGCAAGTGCTGATTTTGATTTAAAACTGGAAGCATGGAAAAATGGCCAATGGCAGCAGGTCGCTATCTCTGAGACTCCCTCGTCACAAGAAACCATACGCTATACCGCAAGCGCTGGCTATTACCGTATTATCATTTATTCCTACCGTGGAGCTGGGAATTACCGCTTAACCGTACAAAAATAGCTAAATAGTACCAATTATCTAAATTAAGATAATTGGTACAAATAAAGGTATTGATAATAGGAGAGCAAGATGGAAGCAACATATTGGCAAGACTTGTGGGTAAGTGGCCAAACCGGGTTTCATGAAGGGCAAGTTAATAGGATGCTTAACAAGTACTACGACTTACTCGATTTGAAAGTGGGGGAGCGAGTGCTAATACCACTTTGTGGTAAATCTATGGACATCACCCATTTCTTATCGTACGGCCAACATGTGGTTGGCGTAGAGCTATATGAAGGAGCCGTTGTAGCGCTATTTGAATCATTAAAGGTCAGTCCTCGTATTCACCAACAAGGTGCGTTTCGAGTATATCAAGCGCCAAACTTAACAATATTTGTCGGCGATTTTTTTGCTGTTAGTGCGCAGCTATTAGGGCGTATTGATGCTGTGTACGATCGCGCTGCATTAGTTGCCTTACCTGAGCCAATGCGGACTGATTATACAAAACACTTAGTATCGTTGACTAAAGCAGCTAAGCAACTTCTCATTTGTTTTGAATATGAGCAAGGTTTAATGTCTGGACCACCATTTGCTGTATCACCGGAAATGGTTGAGCGATATTATGGTGCCCACTACCACATCGAGCTTCAAGAACGCACGGTTCTTGAAGGAGGGTTAAAAGAAGTGAGCCACGTCTTTGAGAGTGTGTGGTTACTGAGTAGTTAATCTATTGGGTTAACATAAATATCACTAATTATTCTTACAATTGTCACCTTTTACTTATAGCGTATGACCAAATTTGCTACGGTAATCGTCCCTTTTTTGGGAGATTTACCGATATTCTGAGCCGATAGCTTTACATGTCGCTCCTCATTCAGAACAGATGGTCAGCAAATTTATGTTAATCCCTTTTAAAATAAGCATAGGTTTACAATGAATAAGATTAGTATTTTGTCAGCACTGACAGCGGCGCTCGTACTTTGTGGGTGTGATGACGACTCCGTCGAAGTAGTACAGGTAGAAAAGCCAGTCGTTACGACAAAAACCGAGGTGAAGGTAGTAGAGGTTCCTGTCATTGTTGAAGTACCTGCGGGCAGTGCTGACAACATACAAGTTGGTACACGACCAGACTTTCTGGTGCAAGACATGCAAAGCAGCCCACTGAAAACCAAGTTAGCCCAATGTGCTAACGGACCTTTTTACAAAACTGACTTTTCTATCGGGCACCGTGGAGCACCGATGCAGTTTCCTGAACATACCAAAGAGTCTTATATAGCAGCTGCAAAAATGGGTGCTGGCGTGTTGGAATGTGACGTAACCTTCACAAAAGACAAAGCGCTTGTGTGTCGCCACTCTCAATGTGATTTACATACTACAACCAATATTTTAGCCACTGAGCTTGGTAAGAAATGCACAACACCGTTTGTACCCGCAGATCCCGCCAATGGCATTGCCGCGCAAGCAAAATGTTGTACCAGTGACATCACTCTTGCGGAGTTTATTACGCTGCAAGGTAAGATGGATGCAGCAAACCCAAATGCCACTACAGTAGATGAATATTTAAATGGTACCGCAAACTGGCGCACAGACTTATACGCAAGTCGAGGGACTTTGATGACACATGCGCAAAGTATTGAGTTATTCAAAAGCCTAGGTGTCAAAATGACACCTGAGCTAAAAGCACCCTCAGTATCGATGCCTTTTGATGGGTTTACACAAACTGACTATGCGCAAAAAATGATTAATGAGTACAAGACTGCCAACGTTGATCCCAAAGATGTTTTAGCACAGTCATTTAACCTAGAAGATGTACTTTACTGGATAAAAGAAGCGCCTGAGTTTGGCACGCAAGCGGTGTATCTTGACGATAGATATGAGGCACAATCGGTTGCTGCTGAAGCAATGCTCTCATCTGAACAAATAATACATAGCCCCGAGCTATTATCACCAACCATGCAGGAGCTTGCGGCTGATGGTGTGAAAATTATTGCGCCACCACTTTGGATGTTATTAACAGAAGAAAATGGAAAAATCGTACCTTCAGCATATGCCAATGCAGCCAAAGCAGCAGGACTTGGCATAATAACATGGACATTAGAGCGTTCAGGTCACTTAGCCAATGGTGGCGGCTGGTATTACCAAAGCATTAACGGCAGCCTAGCGGGTGAAACGATGATAAACAACGATGGCGATACATTCGAAGTATTAGATGTGTTGGCAAAAGAAGTCGGTGTGTTAGGTGTGTTTTCAGATTGGCCGGCAACAACGACTTACTATGCCAGCTGCATGGGTATGCCTGCGAGTATTTGATAGTTTACGGTCAATTTTCGCTGCAAATAGTTAACACCTTGTCGCCGCTAGTTTTAGCGCTAGCGGCATAAATTTTCCCAGCCCTCGGGCTACGAACAACTTGGTAGCTCGTCGAATGGAGATTGAAAGATTATACCAATTTGACTTAATACTTGCTCAATTTGAAGGCGTAAATCTGACGCTAACCGCGTTAAAAATTTCTTATTGAGAACAACTAAATAAGAAATTT
>NZ_RCSQ01000229.1:0-10922 GCF_004103255.1 Pseudoalteromonas sp. PS5 | reverse complement strand
AAAATTGGTATTACTTCTGGGTTGCAGCCTTCATTCGTTCAACAAAGGTTTTCAACTCAAAACACATTGCTTTGTGATCATCTAAATGTTTTTCGATGATTTTAACTACTGCAGAGCCACTGATAGCGCCCGCAGCACCAGAACTAATGGCATGCTTAACATGCTCAGGCTCAGAAATGCCAAACCCTAACAGCGGCGGTGCAGCATGATATTCAATCAATTTGGTGATTATATCTGTCGCTGGCATTTGCGCCGTCGTTTCTGTGCCAGTTACACCTGCACGTGAGAGTAAATAGGTATAACCACGCCCTCGGGTAGCACATTCTCGTAAGGTATCATCACAGGCATTGGGTGTGGCGATAAAAATTGGCGCGATGTCATTCTCCATGGCATTGAGTCTGAATGGTTTAGCCTCGTGCAGTGGCACGTCTGCAACCAAAATAGAGTCAACGCCAGCCGCTTTTGCATCCTGATAAAACTGCGCAATACCTCGAGCAAAAATCAAGTTTGAGTACAGTAACAGGCCAATAGGAATATCACTGTTATATCGGCGGATCTCAGCGATGACCTCAAGGCAATCTTGCGTATTCACATTTTGTTCTAGTGCTCGGATGTTGGCAGCTTGGATAACAGGGCCATCAGCAATGGGATCTGAGAAGGGGATACCGAGCTCTAATGCGTCAGCACCCCCGTCAATCAAGCTCTTAATAATATCGATACTGAGCGCTTTGTTTGGATCGCCAATCGTTACAAAAGGGACGAATGCTCCTTGGTTTTTTTCGCTTAAGTGCGCGAACATTGCGTCATAACGTCTCATAGTTCACCTCGCTCAGAAAGTACTTGGTGGACGTGAGCTAAGTCTTTGTCTCCTCGGCCACTTAAATTGACAACAATGATAGTTTCTTCAGTTTGCGCCTCGGCATACTTTAATGCGTATGCCAGTGCATGGCTCGATTCTAGTGCAGGAATTATCCCTTCATGTTTTGCTAACGCTTGAAAAGCGTCTAAGGCTTCTGTATCACTAATACCGACGTATTGTGCTCTGCCTGTTTCATGTAAAAATGCGTGTTGAGGACCGACCGCTGGATAATCTAAACCGGCAGAAACAGAATAAGACTCTTCAATTTGACCATCTTGATTCTGCATAATATAGGTGTAAGCACCATGCAAAATGCCCTTGGTGCCTTTGCATAATGCTGCGCCGTGCTCGTCAGTATCAAGTCCTTTTCCAGCCGGTTCAACACCAATTAATTTAACGTCTTTTTCCTCAATAAAGTCTGTGAACATACCGATAGCATTAGAGCCACCACCTACACAGGCAATAACAGCATCTGGTAAACGCCCCTCGGCTTTGAGTATTTGCTGCTTGGCTTCTTCGCCAATCATTTTTTGAAACTCGCGCACAATAGTTGGGAATGGGTGTGGGCCTGCCGCTGTACCAAGCAAATAGTGTGCTGTTTGATAGTTTGCAGACCAGTCGCGCATTGCTTCATTCACAGCATCTTTTAGTGTGCCAGAGCCAGCGGTTACCGGGATAACTTCAGCTCCCATCAAACGCATTCTAAATACATTTGGTTGTTGGCGCTCTACGTCTTTGGCACCCATATACACTCTACACTTTAGACCAAGCAAGGAGCAGGCTAGTGCGGTTGCTACACCATGTTGCCCAGCGCCGGTTTCTGCGATGACTTCTTTTTTACCCATACGTTTGGTCAGCAGTGCCTGACCTAAAACTTGGTTGGTTTTGTGTGCACCACCATGGAGTAGATCTTCACGTTTCAAATAAAGTTTTACGTTAGGGTTTGTAACTAAGTTACGAGTTTTAGTTAGCGGCGTTGGACGACCAGCAAACTCATTCAACAGTTGATAAAATTCTGTCTGAAATGCTGGGTCTTTTTGTGATTTATAAAATTCCTGTTCTAATTGTTTTAGAGCAGGTACGAGTAACTCGGGCACAAACATGCCTCCGAAGTCACCAAAATAAGCTGAATTACTCATGTCCACCTCAATATTTTCGAATTTGTGAAAACGCATTTGCGATTTTTTGAGCGCATTTTTTACCAGGCGATTGCTCAACACCTGAATTTAGGTCAAGGCCATCAGCGCCAATCGACACGGCACTAAGAATATTGTCTGGGCTTAAGCCTCCTGCCAACATGTAATTGTTTGTGCTGTTCCTTAATAGCTGCCAATCGAAAACTTGCCCGGTACCACCAAATGCCGTCGCTGTTTTGGTGTCGTACAAATGTTTATCTACACCAGAAAAGGGGGGGGGCAGTGTTGTTTCCACTCCTTGTGCTTTCCAAATTTGGCACGTTAATGGTAGTTGTTTACGTAACGTGTCGATATATCGCTCATCTTCATTCCCGTGTAATTGTACTGCACTGAGCTTTAAAATTTGCGCATACTCAGCCACTTGCTCAAGCGGTGCGTTAACGAACACACCCACATACATGAGTGGTACACTATCAGCGACAGCCTTCGCGCAGTCTATATCGACATAACGAGGAGACTTTGGATAAAAGATAAGGCCACCGTACACCGCGCCAGCTTCATAAGCGGTCTTTGCATCTTGGCTTCGAGTAAGACCACAGACTTTGTTTTCACCTAAAATTAAACGTCTGCAGGCAAGTTCTAAATCTTGCTCTGCCATCAAAGAGCTACCAACCAAAAAGCCATCACAAATTGGCGATAAGCGTTTGACATCTCGGTGTGTGTAGATACCAGACTCTGAAATCACAACTTTGTCTTCTGGAATAAGCGCTCGTAGCTTTTCTGTTGTTGCTAAATCCGTTGATAGGTCTCGTAGGTTTCGGTTGTTAATACCGATAAGTTCAGCGTTTAGTGTCAGAGCCCGTGTTACTTCTTCTTCGTTGCTTACTTCTGTTAAAATCGACATGTTTAGTGACTTTGCCACTTTGGCTAGCGCCATATATTCTTCGTCATTTAATACCGATAGCATCAGTAAAATAGCGTCGCCACCATGCAAACGGGCTAAATAAACTTGATATTCATCTATAAAGAAATCCTTACAGATCAATGGTTGGTCGACTAGTTTTCGTACTTTCGCCAAGTATTCATAGCTGCCCTGAAAATATTTTTCATCGGTTAGCACACTAATACATGTTGCGTACTTACCATAAATGCCGGCGATTTCATCTAAATCAAAATGGGTTCGAATAAGCCCTTTTGAAGGCGATGCCTTTTTACACTCCAAAATAAATTGTGTGCCGGTCTTTGCCAGTGCTGCCATAAAGTCACGTGTGGTCGGGGTGACGTTATCAATAAAGTCGCTTAGGGGCTGCTGTATCTTACGCGCTTTTAGTTCTTCGACTTTATCAGCAACAATTTTTTCTAATACATTAGCCATTACTCACCTCTACGATGTTAGCCAGAGTTGTCATGGCTTTTTTGCTTGCTAATACTTCGCGGACTAGCTGGCTTGCGGTTTTAAAATCTGCTGCCTTGTCAGTTAAAACCAATAGAGCAGCTACGTTGGCGATAATTGCGGCATTGTGCGCGGCTTCGCCTTCACCATTTAAAATCGCAAGGCTCGCTTTCGCGTTATATTCTGGCGTATCTCCTGCGATGGATTCAAGTGAATAGTTTTCTAGTCCAAAATCACTTGGGGTTATGGTGTATTGTGCCACTTCACCCAGTTTCACTTCAGCGACTAATGTCTCACCGTGTAACGCAATTTCATCGGTGCCGCTGCCATGAACGACCATCGCGCGCTTTGTGCCTAAACGGTTGAGTGTTTCGGCCATTGGTAAGACTAGAGCGGGGTCATACACGCCCAGCAATTGCACTTCAGGCTTTGCTGGGTTTGCTAATGGCCCAAGGATATTAAATATGGTGCGGGTTTTTAGCTGGGTGCGAACCGGCATCGCGTGTTTTACACCAGCGTGATAATGCGGTGCAAACAAAAAGGTAAAGCCAGTCTCTGCTAAGCACTTTTCTGCAAGAGCGGGAGTCATATCAATGTTAATCCCAAGAGCTTTGAGTAAATCAGCGGAGCCAGATTTACTGCTCACACTGCGATTACCATGTTTGACCATATTGATACCACACGCTGCAGCAACAATAGCAGCCGTGGTACTCACATTGATGGTGTTTGTGCCATCCCCGCCAGTACCACAGCTATCTGCGGCGAGTAAGCCCCGCTTATCAAAAGGCGTAGCATGATCGCGCATTGCTTGAGCAGCACCTGCAATTTCTGATGCAGTTTCGGTTTTGAGTTTTAGGGCAACCAAGGCAGCGGTAAGCTCGATGTCACTAAGTTGCCCCGTCATAATATCGTCAAATAAGGATTTGGCGTCATCAAAAGACAAATCTTGTTGCTGTAAAAGCGGTTGTAACTTTTCCATAGTATTCTCCTAAGCGCTGAGGTAAGCAATGCTTTGCTGTAATAGTTGAGCGCCATTAGGCGTGAGTATTGATTCTGGGTGGAACTGAAAACCTATCACTCGATCTTCACTATGGTAGATAGCCATGGGAATAGAGTTATATCTTGCAATGACGTTGAGTTCCTGCGGCACTTTAGTTGCCATTAAAGAGTGGTAGCGAGCAACAGGAAACTGTGAGCCCAACCCTGCAAATATTGGGTGCTCATCAGCTTCTATTATAGAAGACTTACCGTGTACTGTTTCGCCTGCACGGCCTATCTCACCACCATAGCTTTGTGTGAGCGCCTGCTGACCTAAACAGATCCCAAGCATCGGAAATCTACCTTTGCAAAGAGCAATTAAAGCCAGTAAACAGCCCGCTTCTGAAGGGGAGCCAGGTCCCGGAGACAAGACTAAAATCACCGGCTCTACTTCAGCGCACATTTTATTGTAAATTGTTTCAGCTGGGATGTTGTTACGATAGACGACTAAGTCAAGCCCAAGGAGGCTAAGTTCATCAACCAAGTTATAGCTAAATGAATCAAAATTGTCTAAGAAGTATACTTTAGTCATTATTTGTATCCTCATACGTAGACTGTACAGCTTTTATCACGGCCATCGCTTTTGCCTTGGTTTCATTTGCTTCACTTTGTGGATCTGAGTCAAATACAACTCCTGCACCTGCTTGTACGTAGGCGATATCATTTTTTACAAATGCAGAGCGAATGACGATACAGCTGTCCATAGCACCGTTCCCCATCAAGTAACCTACTGCGCCACCATAGCTGCCACGGCGCTGTTGTTCGGTATGGCGAACGAGCTCTGCGGCTTTCACTTTTGGTGCACCGACTAAAGTACCCATGTTCATACATGCTTGGTAGGCGTGAAGTGCATCTAAATCAGGTTTTAATTGGCCAACAACTCGGGATACTAGGTGCATCACTTGGGAATAGCGATCGACCTTTAATAATTCTTTGGCGTGCCGCGTACCTGGCACACTGATCCTAGCTACATCATTTCGCGCAAGGTCGACTAACATTAAATGCTCTGCTCGTTCTTTTTGATCGTTCCGTAGTTCAAGCTCAATACGACTATCTAAGTCTGGGCTGATGTTACCATCAGCAAATTTGCCACGGGGCCTTGTGCCTGCAATAGGGTAGACTTCAACTTGATTACTCTGCTCACAATATTTGAGCGCTGATTCAGGAGATGCGCCAAACAAAACAAAGCGCTCGTCCTTCATATAGAACATGTACGGACTGGGGTTTTGTAATTTGAGCTGTTTATAGGCGGCGAGTGAGTTATGGCAAGGAAGTGAAAAAGTGCGAGAGGGAACGACTTGAAATATATCACCGTTGATAATATTGGTTTTCAATTTTTCAACGTGGTTGCAGTAGTCGTCATCACTAATATTTACTTGAACTTCGGGGCAGCCAGCAATAGGGCTAAATTGAAACTCGGTAATTTGGTCACACTGGCTATTGAGTGTTTCTAGTTGTTTGCCGACCTCAAAACAGTTGGCGTGTACGTCAGGGCCATTAAACACATTGCCGATCAGCTCAGTGGTTTGAGTTTGATGGTCAATAACCACTAGGGTTTCAGCTAAATAAAACACGTAATCAGGACAGTCATTATCACCATTTGGCACATTTGGGAGTTGTTCGAAGTTAGCGACCATATCATAGGCAAATACTCCACCTAAAAAGACTGAGAAAGGCGTGTCTGAATTCTGCTTTATTTCATTGATACAGGTTCTAAGTGCACTAAAAGCGTTATCAGCCTTGAGTTTAGTGTGCTCATCAATATCACTTTCAAGTCCGTTGTATGAAAGGGTTAATGTATCTTCGCTGAGATGAACATCACAATTTTTTACCTTTTGTGCAAGATACGGCAGTAGCTGAGCCCCATTATTGGATAATGCTTTGGCGATGACCTGAGCACCGTTACATTCAAATCGGATAGCGCTGTCTACAAGTACAATGCTTTTCACATTATCTTTCGACTCAATCTCTGCGGATTCAAGTAGTAGTGAGTTTTCTTTGTTTAAACCAGCGTATAGTGACAAAGGGCTAGCGGTATAGTCGCGCCTTTGTCTTATGCTGGTGACCTCACCTGGTGTGGTTGTTATGTGACTAAAAATCAAACCTCATTCCTCTTAATTTCTAGATATTCTGTTTAGAAAATAAAAAACCCCCGAAAGCTGAGCTCTGCGGGGGTTATTGTTCAGACACAACAATACCGTCCCGCTAGGGCATCCACCACCACCAAATTGTGTTTACTGTGATATTGTTGTTCATCAAAAAGCCTTAAAAAAATATAAAAAAACCCGCGACATTGCGCGGGTTAATAAATCGTAGATATAACGAAACACACCCGCTTAGTTCGAGTGCCACCACCAAATGTTTTTTTGAAATTGTTTGTTCATTTGTGAATATTTCGTTGTTTAATCTAAATTAGCTACAGTAAACCCCATTCTTGATACAAGTGTCAAGGGCAAATATCAAAAAATAACCTAAGGTCGTATCAGTTCAGATGTGGTATAATCAAAACGTTGATAATTCAGAGAGATAGTTAATACATTTTGATTAAATATGACTTACACAGCCATACTACTTTTTCCGATGGTCGCTTAGCGGTTAATGAGCTGTTGGAGCGAGCGACGGAAAAGGGCGTTGATATTTTGGCCATTACTGACCATGACACCATAGATGCCATCCAGCCTGCGCAGGAATATATTCGTGAACACAATCTGGCACTTGAACTAATCAACGGGGTGGAAATTTCCACTAAGTGGGAAAGCTTTGAGATCCATATTGTTGGGTTAGGTTTCACTCCTGAACACTTAGCATTGACGACACTACTGAGTGAGCAACAAAAAAAGCGTGAGGCCAGAGCGATTGAGATTGGCGCGCGGTTAGCCAAAAAAGGCCATGAAAATGTGTATGAAGATGCGCAATCACTTGCCCAAACTGCTCAGATCACAAGAGCGCACTTTGCTCAAGTGTTGGTACAAAGGGGCGTTGCTAAAAACATCCAAGGGGTTTTTAATAAGTTCTTGGCGCGTGGCAAAACTGGATATGTACCAAGCCAATGGTGTGATATGAAGACGGCTATTGAGGCTATTCATGAAGCCGGTGGGGTTAGCGTGTTGGCACATCCTGCTCGTTATAAAATGTCAAATAAGTGGTTAAGAAAGTTAATTGCAGAATTTAAACAGGCTGGTGGAGCCGCAATGGAGGTTGCACAGCCACAACAAGCACCAACCGAACGTCAATTTTTAGGGCGGTTAAGCCAAGAGTTCGGATTATTGGCAAGCCAAGGGTCTGACTTTCATTTCCCGATGCCTTGGGTTGATCTTGGTCGTAACCTATATCTTCCAAAGGACTGTCAAGGAGTTTGGCGCCATTGGGGAGGCAAAGAGGAATAATAGTATGAGCCAATTTTTTCATATTCATCCAGATAACCCACAAACTCGTTTGATCCGACAAGCGGTTGATATTATTGAACAAGGCGGTGTTGTGGTGTTCCCGACTGACTCTGGATATGCCATCGGCTGTAGCCTTGGAAATAAACAGGCCAAAGAACGCATTGAGCGGATCCGTGGTATTGAAAAGCATCATAACTTTACTCTGTTATGTCGCGACCTATCTGAGCTTTCGACCTACGCTCGAGTAGACAACCAAATGTTTAGAATGATTAAAAACAATACACCAGGACCATACACCTTTATTTTTAAAGGTACTAAAGAGGTGCCGCGTCGTTTACTTAATGAAAAAAAGAAGACCATAGGGATCCGTGTTACGGACAATCCGATCACCTGTGCGTTGCTGGCTGAATTAGGCGAACCTTTGATGTCATGTTCCTTGATTTTGCCAGGTGAGCAGTTCACAGAGTCGGATCCTGATGATATCCGCATGCGTATCGAAAAGCAGGTAGACTTGATTATTCATGGTGGCTATTTAATTGAGCAAGCAACCACGGTTATTGACATGTCTGAAGACACAATAGAAATCCTGCGCCGTGGCTGCGGCGATACATCGCCATTTGAATAACGTAAGCTGAGATGGTACAGCTATCACAACAGAAATTACCGCTGGCCTTTTTACATGGTGAAGCGGTAATTGAAAAACCAGAAGATTTATATATTCCACCTGAAGCTTTGGAGGTTATCTTAGAAACCTTTGAAGGGCCGCTAGATCTGCTCCTCTACCTCATCAAAAGACATAAGCTTGATATTTTAGAACTACCTATTTTTAGTATTACCCAACAGTATGTCCGGTATGTTGAGATGATGAAAGACATGCAGCTTGAACTTGCCGGTGAGTACTTAGTGATGGCAGCGTTACTCGCGCAAATAAAATCAAGAATGCTATTGCCAAAACATGAAGAGTTAGAGGAGGAAGAAGATCCCAGAGCTGAGCTAGTTAGGCGCTTACAAGAATACGAACAATTTAAACAAGCTGCTGAAAACTTGGATGAAATTCCCCGTGTTGAACGTGACATTTTTGTCGCTCATGCGTTGATAGATAACAGTGCTGAGACTGAATCTGAGTTTCCTGATATCGAGCTTAGAGAATTACTTTTAGCACTCAGTGAAGTAATGGCCAGAGCGAAGACCTTTGAGCATCACCAGATACAAGCTGAAGCACTATCAACTCGAGAACGTATGAGTTTTATTTTACAGCTACTACGAGAGCAAAATAAACCTGTTGAGTTTGTGCGATTTTTTACCTTGGACGAGGGACGCAGTGGCGTAGTAGTGACTTTTATTGCAATGTTGGAGCTCATCAAAGAGCAGCTGATTGACTATATTCAGTCACACAGTGCAACTTCAATTTACCTGCATTTAAAAGGCTAGGGGATGCCCTCTACCTCTGTTATAATCTGCGTTTTGTCTTCAAGCATAGAGTATGAAAAGACGCGTTAGCGATGAACAATTGGTTGAACTGGTTGAAGCTGCCATTTTTGTTTCAGATAAGCCATTGTCTAAAAAGCGGCTAAAAGAAACTGTGCTGGAAGATATCGGCGTATCATCACTGCGTATTGATAAAGCACTAGAAACATTGATAAGTCATTATCAAACTCGTGGTGTCCGGCTGGTTGAAGTCGGTACTGGTTATCGCTTTCAGGCTTGTCCGAGCTTGAGTCCTTGGTTAAGTAAACTTTGGCAGGAAAAAGCACCAAAATACTCACGTGCTACACTTGAAACCTTAGCCTTGATTGCTTACCGACAACCGATCACTCGCGGAGAGATAGAGCAAGTTCGCGGTGTAACTGTGAGCTCTACTATTATCAAAAGCTTGATTGATCGCGAGTGGATAAAAATAGTTGGCCATAAAGAAGTGCCCGGTAAGCCCGCGCTATATGCGACGACGAAACAATTTTTAGACTATTTTGCATTGTCAGCTTTAGGAGAATTACCTCGATTGCCTGAACAGCATAATGAAAAAATAGAACAGTTATTAAACGATCCTTCTGTGAGAGAACCATCTGAATGAGTGAAAAACTACAAAAAGTATTGGCAAGAGCTGGCGTTGGCTCAAGACGCGAAATGGAAAAGTATATTGAGTCTAACCGAGTAAGTGTAGATGGAAAAGTTGCCAAGCTAGGAGACCGGGTAGAAGAAACATCGGTGATCCGTGTAGATGGACATGTTGTTAAAATTGAACAACAAGAAGAGCGCATTTGTCGCGTACTTATGTACCATAAGCCTGAAGGAGAGCTGTGTACTCGGCGCGATCCGCAGGGGCGTCGTACAGTATTTGATAGATTGCCAAAATTAGATGGCGACCGTTGGATTGCTATCGGTCGATTAGATATAAATACTTCAGGCCTTTTGCTATTTACCAACGACGGTGAATTGGCTAACCGCTTAATGCATCCCAAATATGAAGTGGAGCGTGAATATTCTGCTCGTGTTTTTGGTGAAGTAACCAATCAAACGTTGCGAACACTGACCACTGGCGTTGAGCTGGATGATGGACCTGCTAAGTTTTTGAAGATTAAACCGCTTGGTGGTGAAGGACTGAACAAGTGGTTTAACGTTACCCTTACTGAAGGTCGTAACCGTGAAGTGAGACGATTATGGCAATCTCAAGAGGTTGAAGTCTCTCGACTGATCCGTATTCGTTACGGAAAGCTTGAGTTAAACAAACGTCTACCGCAGGGGGGCTGGGAGGAGCTGAAATTAGAAGATGTAAATTATCTTCGCAAGTCAGTAAGCCTACGCCCTGAGACCCAAACAAAATTGTCGGTAATGCCTGAAAAGCGCAAAGATAAGCGGGCAAAAATTAATAAAATCAGAAAAGCAGTGAAAAAGCATAATCAACGGGTAAAAACTCCCAGAAGAAAATAGCTTTATACTGATACGACGCAGCACAAATTGCTGGCGTTTTTATTTACGCTTTTTGAGGGTAAAGCAATGGAAGGAGAACTCAAAGGCAGTTGTCTGTGCACGCAATAAAAAGGCTGCGATTGGGAGTAGCAGCCTTGTAGTCGTTAACCTTTATTTAATACCAATTTGAAGGAGTAAATCTG
>NZ_RCSQ01000228.1:0-12211 GCF_004103255.1 Pseudoalteromonas sp. PS5 | reverse complement strand
TTAATTAAGAAAGTTGGTATAAAAGCGAACAATGCACTTATCGGCCAATATTGCCATTTATCCGCTTTTTTTACACTTTATCACTTCAACCCCACCGCACTGTGTAAACCACATACACTGACCTCATCAACAGCAGGTGAGGACATACAAAGTGAAAACAAAAATACTATTAATATTGGGTGTAATAGCAAGTACATCAGCGTTTGCGAATATCGATGTCAGTGCGGTTTATCGCCAAGGCATACAAGGCGATAAATTACAAAATCAAACCGCAATAGCACAATTGCAGCAAGTATATAAGCAAGCCCAAAGCCCACTTACATTGGCGCTTCTTGGCAGCTTACAAGCAGCAAAAGCACAGTTTATAGATTCTCCTTGGCAAAAATTGCAACAAGCTGAACGTGGTGCAAGTACAGTAGCGAAAGCGCTAAAACAAGGACAAACATTACCGCAACAAGCGCAAAAGCAAATTGCTATCGTTGCTGGATGTACTTTTGTCAGATTACCAGAGACTTTACACCGGCATCAGCAAGGGATGTTTCTACTCGATCAGGTAATAGCAGCCGCACCGACAGAGCGCCAAGCCATACGATGCGCCATCGCAGGGGCGAAGCGTCTCCAAAATAAGCAAAAGTTTCAGCAATACACGGCGTTACTAGACTCTGAGCTGGCAGGTGAATAATGCTGAAATTTACGCAGATCCATAAAACTTATAATGATAATGGTCAGCCACATACTGCACTTCAAGAGGTATCGGCAGAGATTAATGTTGGTGAGTCCGTGGCATTGTGTGGGCCGTCAGGTAGCGGAAAATCAACCCTATTAAACATTTGCGGCCTGTTAGATAGCGATTACCAAGGGGAGTTGTCCTTAGATGGTCAAATTGTTCCTAAGTGTGCAGATTCATTAACACAAATACGCCGAGCACATATTGGGTTTATCTTCCAGCGATACAACTTAGTGCCGGTGATGACGGTATTAGAAAACATAGAGCTGCCACTGATGATGTTAAATATGCCCAGTGCACAACGGCTGGAACTGGCTGCGAAAATGGCAGTACAGGTAGGATTAAAAGACCATATTAATAAACGACCTGATCAGCTTTCTGGTGGCCAGCAGCAACGAGTTGCTATCGCAAGAGCACTGGTAAAGCGACCAAAGTTAGTGATAGCAGATGAACCGACCGCAAATTTGGATACCACCACCGCGAACCTGGTTATGGACATGATGGCGGCGCTAGGTCAGCAGTATGGCACGACTTTTTTAATGGCAACCCATGACGACAGGATGCTACATCGCTTTACTCGTCGATTCAATTTACAAGATGGTGAATTACAACAAGTGACTACGACAAACTCGTTTTGGAGGGCTGGATAATGCGCTGGTGTTACTTTGCTTTGTTAAATGTAATTAGAAATATGCGCCGCTCAATATTGGCGGTGACTATCATAGCGGTGGCGATGGTTGCCATATTAACAACCTCTGGTTTTGCGTTGTTTACTTATCAGTCACTCGCAGAAAAAGCAGCGCGAGATGAGGGAAACTTTATTGTGACGCATCAAAACCATGAATTAGAGGAAGACATGCCTTTGCAATATGGGCTTGGAGATATTAGCTCGCTACATACTGCGCTGAATACTGATGAAGCGGTAAAAGCTGCATTACCTCGAGTGAAGTTTAGTGGTTTGGCTTCAAACGGTGATAAAAGCTTAATATTTATGGGTCTTGGAGTAGACAGTGAAGAGTTTATGGTCAAAGGACCAATCTTCAGTTTGTTGGAGGGGCGGTTATTATCATCGTACACCGATCCTCAGGCGCTACCACAATTGTTGTTGGCGAAGGGGTTGGCAAAAAGCCTAAAGATCTCCATAGGTGATGTCGTCACGTTGATGACCACAACGACAAGTGGTGCCTTGAATGCCGTTGATTTCGAAGTGATAGGGATCTACACCACTGGGATCCCAGAACTTGATAAGCGTCAGCTCTATACCGCGTTAGATCAAGCACAAGCTCTACTTAATACAACAAAAATAAGTTCACTGTCAGTCTATTTGTTTGACTTAGCGGCTACAGCAGAAACGATGTCTCACTATCAGCAGCTTGAACAGGGTTATGCTTTTACACCTTGGTGGGATAAAGCGTTTTACTATCAATCTGTTCAGTCACTGTATAACCGTATATTTGGTTTGCTTGGAGTCATGCTGGTGTTGTTAGTACTGTTTGCAGTGTCGAATACGATGACGCTATCTGTTGCCGAGCGTACCCGAGAGATTGGCACATTAAGAGCGCTTGGGATATATCAATCTGAAATTTTACGAAACTTTACTCTGGAGGCGGTCACTATTGCACTAATCGGCATGGTGATTGGAGTTGTGGCTGCATGGCTAGTAAGTCTAGCCATTATGATGTTAGGTATCGAGATGCCTCCCCCTCCTGGTAGTGAGCAGGGGTATCCTCTGGTGGTGTTATTCTCATGGCATATCGCGTTGATGAGTGCGGTGGCAATTTTGGTTATTTCGGTGTTGGCAGCACTTAGAGCTGCACATCAAGGTTGTAAAAATACGATTGTGGAGGCATTAAGTCATGTTTAACTCAGTTATTTTAGCCATGTTGTTGATGTTATTGAGTGCCAGTAATACTAGTTGGGCGCAAGAGCAGGAGAGTGAGCAAGCGCTTAGCAAACAAGCTATAGCCGATGCTCTGAATCAAGCGGATCAATTTCGTAGTAAATATGACAATGCGAAAGTAGCGATTAAGGTGAGTCAGTATGAAGCTGAGCAACTTCTAACAGTCCGTGAATTTGACGTTTATACTCAGTCACAACAGCGTGCATTAGTTATTTATAAAAGTAAGTCTGAGCTAGGCCAAAAAGTACTGATGAAGGGCAATGATTACTGGATGTTTTTACCAAAAAGTAGACGCCCAATTCGGATCACTCCGATGCAAAAGCTCCTCGGTGAGGCTGCAATCGGAGATATCGCTACCATGCGCTGGAGTGATGATTATCAAGTCGTCACACATCATCATAACGCCCAAGGTATAGAAATGACATTGCAAGCAAAGCATGAGAAGGTGAGTTATCAGACCATTAAGCTGTTAGTGGCTAAAGAGAACTTTTTTCCAAAGCAGGCAGAGATGTTTTTAAATTCAGGGCGTTTGGCTAAAACGGTTAACTTTACGGCACGAGGCGATCGGGTGGGCAGCATGCTGATCAGAGATAAGGTACAGCGTAATAAAATGACCCAAGTGGAGTATCAAGATTTTGAAGCGGTAACTCTTTCAGAAAAATTCTTTAACCCGCAAATGCTGATCAGAAATGATTTACGTTTTTAAGCCACCAGAGGTTGAATACAAGTAGAGGATTACCTCTACTTGTATATACAGTTACCTATTATGGCATTTGACAAGTGTGCTCGCGGCATGAGCGAGGTCGACCTGTCCAACAGTTGTAATCATCACTACAATAGTTACTGCCAACAGGTGAAAGTGGCTGCATATTTCCACCAACAACTTGTGGTGTCATCGCTGCTGGTACTGACTTACCATCATTTGAAAGTGCTTTAATATTTTTTTTGTTTAATTGTAATTTCATGTGTTTTTCCTTACCAAAATTAGCAACCTAGATTTGAAATAGTTATTACTTCGCCTAATAAAAACGTACTTTGGCTAGATAAAGCCATCGTATAAGGCGAGCCTGAAAATACATACGTCCTATCCAAACCCAAGTTAAGTAGATGAAAAATCCTTTTGTAAATATCCTTTTTAATCACTCAAACTTGAGTGGTCAAAAATTAAACTAGTCCCTCATTTGGGGTTTGTCAACACTTTTGATTTGTTTTTTTAATTTTGTTCTTTATGTTTAATTTTGGTTTTTTTTTGTATGTATGGTGTGAGTTATGTGGTTAGAATCAGCATTTGAGTTTATTCACATAACAGGTTAACTTACCTATAGTAAAGACAAATAAAACCACCATAGTGTGTTAACAAGGACAACCATGTTACTCCCAGTAGATTCAGAAAAAAAACATAAAATACAAACTCTTATTGGTGATTTGGTGAAGTTAGTCGAATCCGATCTTACAAGTGTTATGAGTAATGGGCTACTCAGTGGATTGGCTGGCCACTTATTATTTTTGTATCGTGCATCAGAGTGCTGTGACGATTGGGTCGATGAAGTGCAGTTTCATCAGGCTCTTGAGCGGCTGCAACATGAGCTGGCTGAACAAACGCCCGAATTGAGCTCAGGGCTTGCAGGTCAAGCCTGGCTTTTAGAGTATCTGAACCAGTCTAACAGCGAAGAGTACGACCCCGAATTACTCGAAGAAATTGATAGCTTTTTTGCTGCAGCTCTAGATTTCACCCCGTGGACGGGGGAAGTAGAAATGGTACTCGGGCTGGGTGGATATTCTCCTTACATTGCCAGAAGAGCAAAACAAACCACTCAGACCGTTTTATTAGACAGAGTTGTGACTGGTTATGAGTCGGTAGCTGTTAACATCAATGAGCAACACACCGCTTGGTCTCAACCGGCACAGTCGGTATTTCGATTTGATAAGGATGATACGGCGGCACCTGAATTTAACTTGGGACTTGCGCACGGTGTACCCGGTATTATTGCTGCGTTACTTCCAGCATTACAAGATGAGAAGACCAAGTCACGCGCTCAAACCTTGATTATCAACAGCTGTGATTGGTTGCTAGAGCAACAAACGCATGCCACAGATAGGGCTGCTTGTTTTGGGTCTTGTGCTGGCGACAAGCATGAATCTCGTTTAGGTTGGTGTTACGGTGATTTAACCATTGCACTGACCTTGGCCAGAGCTGGGCATGCTTTGGATAAACCCAGTTACCTTGATAGTGCGCTAGAGATTGCGCTTTTTAATGTCGACAGAGATGCAGAGCAAGGTCATATTAATGATGCTGGCCTTTGTCATGGCTTTTTTGGTTTGGTGACAATTTATCAGCGCCTAAATCAAGAAATGCCACATCCAAAATTACTACAAGCAGCGCAAACATGGCTTGATTATGGCCTTGCCAAGTATGAAGAAAGCGGTCTTAAAGCACTATATTCATTTAATGGTGTTGATCAAGATCATCAGCAAGACTTTAGTTTTTTAATGGGCTATGCCGGAATTGGTCTCGCGCTCATCGGCGCGCTAGACGACAACTTGGATTGGACTGATTGTCTCTTAATGAGTTAAGGAATAACGATGTCAGCAAAAATAACAACAGACTCTTTTTTTGTATTAAGGGCACCAAAGCTGCCAGTTGAAACATTATTTGATCAGCAAGACAGTAACCTTATGCTAAGCCAATGGCTTGCAACCCCTGGGGTGATGGAAGCGCTCTATGTGGCGAGTCCGTCATTGGTGGAGCGGTTGGACCAATGGCGTGAAAAGCCACATTCCAAGCAAGGCAAAAAAGTTGCCTTAGCCTTATTACGATATTTAATACGTATGTCTTCTAGGCCTACACCATTTGGATTGTTTTCAGGGATCCATACCGGCAAACTAGGTACTGAAACACGTTTAGTCAGTGACAGTGCACAGCGTGATACACGAAAAACACGCCTAGACATGTTCTTATTGTCAGCAATACGCTCACACCTTGCTGACACTGAAGCAAAATCAGACAACTTACAGTATCACCCAAATCCGTCACATTACTTTATTGCCGATCAATGCCGATATATTGAAACTTATTTATCCGATGATGCGATGCAGTATCGTTTAAGCGCTGTGGATAGTGACGAGTATTTCAATACGATGCTTGATTTGGCGAAGCAAGGTCTGAGCTTTTCACAGTTAGTTGAGCAATTTAAGTTACGTTATCCTGATGCTGAGCATGAGGAAGTCACTCAGTATCTCGAAGCATTGATAGATGAAGGGGTACTTGTGCCTAATATCCCTTTACCGCTTACGGGTGAAAGCCCTGACACTGCACTTTTAAAGGCGCTACAGCAGTTCGCACCAGAAACTATTACAACTAAATTATCACAAGCCATTACTGATTTGGCTGCAATGGACGAAGCTGGGGAAGCAAGTCCGCAACAGTATCATGACATTTATCGTTACTTGTCAGAACTCCCCATCAAAGTTCAGGAAAATAAACTCTTTCAGTCAGATACTTATCGTGCATTTATTGAGTGCGAATTATCTCAACAAGAGGTGAGCAGAGTCACCAAGCAGTTACAGCTGATCACAAGCTTGAGTCAAACGAGCCAAAATAATCCGCTAGAGAAGTTTATCAATCAGTTTAACACTCGATTTGAAGGGCAGTTTGTGCCATTAAATGTGGTACTAGATGACGAATCAGGTATTAGTGTTTCAACTGAGACTGGCTATGATGCGCCGCTGGTGGGGGGGTTACAGCTGGGTAAAGCAAACAGTAACCAGACATCTACGCAAACCCAATCTGAGTTGGACTTTATTATTGAGCAAGCCGTGTCTATGCCCAGTAATTTAGGTAAAGACTGTATCGTGCTAAAAAGCAGTGAGTTAAAACAGCGAGTAAAAAATAAGGTCGACTATCAATTCCCCTACTCAATGGCGGTTATGCTGAGCCTTTTTGAGGACGAAAAGTCAAACTCAGTAGTCAAACTAAATGGCTGCTATGGCCCTTCGGCGGCTAACTTGTTAGGTCGTTTTTGTCACCTAGATGACACGTTAAACAAGTCGGTAGTCGCACATTTAGCGCAAGAACATAACCATAGCGATGACGTAATTTTTGCCGAAATTGTCCATGTTCCTGAAGGACGTCCTGGTAACGTCATCGCTCGACCACACTTACGTCAATACGAAATTGTATTTATGGCGGACAGTGTATTAGATCCTGAATACCAAATTCCTCTGCATGACCTTTATGTATGGGTGGAAAATAGACAAGTTAAACTTTGGAGTAAACGTCTAAATAAGCGAGTGATCCCAAGGCTTTCGAGTGCACATAACTTCTCAGCAAGAAGCCTCAGTGCCTATAAATTCTTGTGTATGATGCAGTATCAAGAAACCGATCCTCCAAGGTTTTCGATGCCAGCTAATTTGAGTAGCGCAGCTTATTTACCTCGTATTATGCTGGACAACCTGATCTTAAAAGAAAAAACGTGGCGAGTTGAACGTAAAGCACTAGAGGCGATATTAGTTAACCAGCAAGTAGATAGTGCTAAACTCGCACAATTAAAAGCACAGTATCTCCTTGATGATTGGGTAAGCTTTGCTGCTGGAGACAACATTCTCACCTTGAACTTAAATCAAAGTAGCATGGTCGAAATTCTACTAATGGAGACAAAAGGGCGCACTGTGGTCGAACTAAGTGAAGTACTCACTTCACGCTTTACGTCCCGCGTGACCGATAAGCAAGGTCGGCACTACGCCAATGAAATCATTGTTCCTTTATTTACAGAGACAGCAAAACCATATCGCCATTATATTGAAAAGCCGCTAGAAAATATTACCGCAACACCTATTTCGCGGCGCTTTAGTGCAGGTTCACAGTGGCTGAGTTTAAAGATTTATTCCGGTAATACGATTGTCGAACAGCTACTATACGAACAACTAGTACCATTGATTGAAGAAAATAGCGCGTTATTTGAGAAGTGGTTCTTCATTCGCTATGGCGATCCTGATTGGCATATACGATTGCGTTTTTATGGTCAGCCAGAAGTACTTTGTGGAGAGCTACTGCCAAAGCTTAATCAGCTGCTGGCGCCAATGATCGAAAGCTCGCAACTTCACAAAGTGGAGCTAATGACTTATGAACGAGAAGTCGAACGCTATGGCGGTCCACAGTCTATGGTGTTAGTTGAGAACTTATTTATGTTCGACAGTATACTCATTGCCAAAAGCTGCCAATTAGTCGAAGAGTTTGGAGAAGATATTCGCTGGCGTGTCGCATTGGCTTGTACTGATAGATTACTCTCGCTATTTGACTATGATGCCGAGCGCAAGCTTAACCTTATTTCCTCGTTAAGGGCAGGCTTTGGCAAAGAGTTCAATGAAAATAGCATGCTAAGAAAGCAGCTGGGGAACCGTTATCGTGATCATCAAACGCAACTCGATGATGACTTTGTGAAGTTACAGGTGTCGCAACTTGCTCAGTGTGATGAAACCCAGCAAGCTATTTTAGCGCTTTTGGAAGCTTGGCAAAAACAGGCTGAGCCGGTGGTAAAAGAGATCCTCGAGCTTGAGCGCAGCGGTGAACTGAATTTGAGTACGGACTCATTGCTTAGTTCGTTGCTGCATATGCACAATAACCGTATGTTCAAAGCATATGGCCGAGAGCAAGAGTTTGTGATCCACGATATGCTAAGAAGAAAATATTTTTCTGAGTCTAAAAGTCTGTAGATTAGAGGGAAGTCTAGCCGCAACTCTCTCGTATTTTTCACTAGGTAAAGCACCATGTTGGTGCTTTACCTTCACTATGAATCAAAGTGAGCTTTAGCAATACTAGTTCAATGATGATAACTTGAGGCTGGATAAAAAGTTAGTTAATCAATTACTTTTCAAAATTTACTTTAATTTGCCTAGTCAGAGAACCTTGCGGTAATGATGTATTTTACTTTACTCCTGCTGGTTACTGAAGGTGTTCCCAACACCGTTAGCGCTCACACCAGTGATTAAAAAGGGAATAGTTGTTTGCAGCTTAAGCTGAATGCTTTTTTCTGTTATCACTACTGTAGTGATAAAGCTTGTTCCAATATGTGTTGCGTTAGAGGGTCACAACAATAAGCTGATAACACAACCTGACTTTTGCAAATATTCATTAATATTGCTGTATAAACTCACCAAAGAAATCATATTAAACATTATCTTGAAACCAGAATAAAAGCATAAATATCATTAATTTAAGTCTTTCTAAGGATTGATAATTACCATTTTTTACACTTTGTTTGTACTCTTTAATGGCTCTCATAAAGGTTCAAGGCTGATTGAGACTAAAACTACAAAAATAAACATAAATAAAAGGTGTAGACGTCATGCTTAAATTAAAACTTATAAAGAAAAACTTAAAACAGTTAAACGATAAAGCTCATATCGATGGATCGATGACTAAAAAGATTGCAGGTGGTAATACTGATGGTATTAAGACTACGTCACATATCAGTCAACCTGAGCCTGATCCGTATCACTCCAACTCTTTAACAAAGCCTCAGCTTTAGAAGTCTAGCAATGAATGTAAGAAAAACATTATTTGGAGGGTTCACGGCGTATTCTTTGATGGCTTCTGCTTCTACTTCACCATCCATCATTATTGAGGTAGAGCCACCTAGAATCGAACTCGTATATGCGTATGAGAATGCAATAGACTTTGAGTTTTTAGCGTCGGAAAATGTAGAGGTTTTTGAAGGGGATATTCTAATTAAATATCTCAATGAAAAAAATGAAGAAAAGAAAATAGTTGCTACATCTCCGAGTTTAGTCAAATGGACAAGGCAGCATAGTCTTGCTCAACAAAGGTTTAACTCTGGAGATTTACTTATGAAACTGAAAAGCAAAACAATTTATGGCGTTATCAGGATGCCAGATAACGCTGATGAAAGTTTTAAGGTTGGACAATTAGTAACGTTGTGTAATAGGGGAATGTCTGCAAATATCGTGATCCAGAGTAAAGAAAAAGGAAATTATACATTTGTAGCTAACGATGCTTCATTTGAATGGCAATCAAAAATTGGTATAAATATCAAGGAGGATAACCATGGTTGCGTATGATATTTGTTGCATTAGTTAATATATTGTTTTATTTGTTGTTTGGTGGTTTTTTAAACTAATAGTCTTTTGCGCTGTGTTACTATTGAGTTATTGTTCTTATCGGGTAGAATAACTCTGTGGGTATTTATAGCAAAAAGTAAATAATGAACGAAGTTAGTTTTTCAAGGAAAGTTACAGAAGTTCGATTTGGTGAATGGGTTTTAGACCCCAAGTCACAAAGAATATTTGATGGCGAAGTAGCCAGAGAATTAGAGCCGCTTATCTTTAAACTACTTTGTTACTTTATTATTAATAATGAGGCTGTTGTAACTCGGCAAGACCTTGCTGAAAATGTTTGGTGTCAACGTTACGTTGATGACAACGCCATCAATCGTGCGATGTCTGAGTTAAGAAAAATTTTACGCTCAAATAAGCAGCAAAGCACAGTAATCAAAACACACTACAGCAAGGGTTATAGTTTTTTTCTCGAACCCGAAATTATTTACTTTGAAAACGTCTCAGAGTCTCGCCCTCAAGATAAGCCGCCAAAAAAAACATCTAACCACCGAATATTCATTTTCTACTTTTTATTCACCATGTTACTTGCGGGTTTAGCATCTGTCTTTTTCTCATTCGAGAAACAGGGAGTAGATGTGAGAGAAGTTAGTGTTGATGAAAAAACGATTTCTTGGCTTGAAGGTAGCTATAACTCAATTATCATACATCCTTCTGAACGGTTTCTTGCTTTTGAATTTACGGCAGAGGGAGAGGAGTTTTCTAGTGTTATCGTTAGAGACCTAGTGACGAATCAAGAAAATAAGCTTGCCCACCCAAACGTTAATCTTTCTCCTTCCGGCTGGTCATTAAAGTCGAGTGAGCTTTTCGTCAAAAAGATTAAAGACAACCAATGTGAAATTTGGAAAATAGACTTAGAGGACAAAGAAAGATCTCAAAAGTTTATAATGAACTGTGACGAGCGACAGCGCGTCATGGTCGGAATAAGTGACGAAACAATAATTTATTCTAAATTTGGTTACAGAAACAATAATAACTTATCTACAGTCGTTATCAGAGACATAAAATCTGGTGACGAATATCAAATTACCTCGCCGAGTCTTAGTTCATTTGGGGATAACTTTCTTTACTTCGATGAGTTAGCCAAAAAGGTATATTTTGAACGAGTTCAGTTTGGTTTTACCGAATTAATGGTGACTGATATCGAGGGCACGGAGGTGAAAAGCTTATATAAAACAGAAGGTAGAATATGGAGAGTTAGCTACGACAAAGAGAGCAACTCGATATCGTGGTTTGATAACATAGATCAAACTTTAGTTTACTTTTCATTGAGTAAGCTTTCAGTATCCAAAGTTGAAGAATTAGAAAAGAAAAGCGCTTATTCATTGGCATATAACTTAAGTAATAATAAGATCATAGCTGTGAGTGTTCCGTATTCTTTTGATATTTATAACTTCGATTTAGAAGATTGGAAACTCAGTCCTTTACACGTGAGTGCGGAAGATGAATTTAAAGCGGTCCATAAAGGTCAGTTCAGCGCTTATCTCAAAAGGTATAATAATGGTTTAAAACAATTAATAGTTAGTGGGCCTGAAATAGATAAGGACACGCCTTGGGAGGTAGGAGGTGCTCTAGACTTTGATCTTGATGAGAGGTCACAAAAGCTACTGTTACTATATAAAGATTCGTTCAAAGTCTATGACCTGATAACTAGAGAGTTGAAAGCAGATATAGCGCTAAAAAATCATCCAATAAGTATCGGATTCAAAAGTGATAGCGTTGTTTATGGCCTACTAAAGAACGACAAGCTAAGACAAAATCAAGCTTTTCTCTATGACCTAAATGCGATGAAGATGATTCTCTTACCTCTAGATAAGGTTAGTTGGTTTTCTCCTTACAAAAACGGCAGCTATGTTTATATTGATGTAGAGGGCAGTGTATGGATTAAACAGAGTGATGGGAGCACTAAAAATGTTGCCAATATTACAAAAAGCTACTTTAAAGACTCTTTTGCGTTAAAGGAAGGCGAACTATTCCACTCGGATGGAAAAAACATATTTAAATACGAACTCGAATTGGATAGTTCTCAGCCCAAACTCATTTCATCAGAACTTTCTAAGAACATGTTTATTAATGATATTCACATTGTTGATAGTAGCTCAAAGCTGGTTCTAGATATTGTTAGTGTATCTTCAAACTCACTAATTTATGCAGATATTAGCCGAGTTGGACACTAAGATAAATCTTTACTAGCAACATGTATTACCGTATGACTACGTAATGTTATCCAAGAAATCATGTGAATTATCAAAACTTAAAAATAACTGCTCGTTGATAGTTGCTATGAATTGGCGACTACCATAGTATCTAGTATTTGCTTTTTGTCTGTGCTTGTGCACTCATCTTTTGTTCTTGTAAGTGTTTTACGCATTAGCCAATGGTACACCCTATTTCATTTTCTATCCTTTTAAATCAATGGTTTATACCAATTTGCTTAATTAAGTGATCTATTT
>NZ_RCSQ01000227.1:0-11402 GCF_004103255.1 Pseudoalteromonas sp. PS5 | reverse complement strand
CGCTTTACGCGGCGATCTTGTCCTATACTTACGTTAGCACTTATTAACGAACTCAAGGAGAGAGTCATGCCACATAGCTGCCGTTTAAGAAAAGGTCGGGTTTCATCGGCAGGTCAATATTATGCAATCACCATTTGCTGTAAAAACAAAACTGCTATTTTTAATAACCTCGCAGTCAATCAACTTGTTATTCGCGAAATTTACCACCTTGAGCAGGATAACATTATCAAATTAATTGCCTATACGCTGATGCCCGATCATTTACATCTTCTGTTTCAACTAAAGGATGTGTGTTCCTTATCTGATACCATAAAGTCGTTAAAAGGAAAAATAGCAACTAAGTTAAGAACAATGAATGTTAGGCAGCTATGGCAAAAAGGTTTTTATGACACCTGTATTTTGCATAACACCATGTTAAAAAACCAAGCAAGATACATAGTTGCAAACCCGCTTCGAGCTGGGTTGGCAAAACAGATTGGCGATTACCCTTACTGGAATTGTATTTATTTAAGTAATGGAATTGGGGATTTATAAAGTTGGTGATGCCTGTTTTAGGAAAAGAGCGCGATGTAAAATCGCTCCTACCAACAATATAAAACCTTTGTGGGAGCCGCTTTATGCGGCGAGATTGTTTAAATGATCGCGATGTAAAATCGCTCCTACCTACAATCTGAAATCTCTGTAGGAGCCGCTTTACGCGGCGATCCTTCTTTTATTTACCGCCGACAGCTTCTTTAGCGAACAGGTGCTTAATAGGGCCGAGATTGTCGACCAAGCTTAGACCCACTCCGCGCACTAACTTTTTCAGCGGGTGATTGCCTTCAAACAGCTCTTTAAGTCCTTGCATCATGACAATGTGCTTTTGGGCATCGGCTTTTCTGCTGCGCTCATATTGACGCAGTATCCGTGTGCAGGCAAATTGCTCTTGTGATGCTGATAACAAAGTGATCAGATACGCAGCGTCTTTTAGCCCTAGGTTCATACCAAGACCTGCAAGTGGATGAATGGTATGTGCCGCATCCCCCATCAAAACGATACGCCCTTGCACCCACTGTTTTGCATAGCGCATGGTCAGAGGAAAAACATGTCTTTCGCCAACCAATTCGCACACGCCACACTGCATATCAATTGCTGCACTTAAAGCTTTATTGAACGCCTCGCCCGACATAGCTTGTAGCTGCTTTGCTTTATCTGGTGCGGTAGACCACACAATTGAATGAGTGTATGGGTCATCAAGCGGCAAAAAAGCCAGCGGCCCATCGGGGAGGAACACTTGTCTTGCCGTTGCATCATGAGGCGCTGCGGTTTTTATCGTTGCAACCAGCGCATGGTGATCATAATCCCAATAAGTGATTGGCATATTAAACTGCTGACGAATAGCAGAACGAGCACCGTCAGCTGCTACCACTAACTTTGCCATCACCGGCTCACCAGTGGCTAAGGTTAACAGCACATCAGAATCTGTTTGATGCAGGCTTTGATATTTGGTGTTCCACATCAGCTTAGCCGACTGCTCTGCTTCGAGCGCCGTTAACAGCGCATAGCGAATGGCGTCATTTTCAATAATATGACCAAGCTCAGGTAAATCTAGCGATTCACTGTCAAAGGCGATTTTACCAAAGCTATCTTTATCACGTACATCCATACGAGTATATGCCGCGGCGCGCTGCGCTTTAATATCGGGCCATACCCCTAAGCGCTCAAATAACGCTTGGCTTGCAGCGCTTATCGCGCTTACGCGCGCGCTGTATTCTTGTGCCAATGGGGCTGGCTTTTCCCCACTGTCTAACACTAATACCGAGATATTTTGCTGCGCAAGCCCCAGCGCCAACGTTAATCCAATACATCCACCACCAACAATACATACTTGCACTTGTTGCATGCCAACTCCTTTATCCTTTATACCCCATCAATTGTTTAGCCAGTGGCGCTCTTGCTGTTTTGGACAGTGCCATGGTGAGTAGACCTAAACTGCGGCCTAAGGCTAACGTTCTTGATGAGTTTGAAAATAGTCGAACGAGCGCATCGGTTAATGTCATCACCGTGTTAATGTCTTGCGCTCGCGCCAGTTGATAAGCACGCGTAAATTGAAAGCTCCCCCACTCGTCGGGCGCAACGGCCTGACATTGTGAGGTAAGTACTTGAATATCTCTTAGGCCTAAATTAAAGCCTTGTCCTGCAATTGGGTGAATAGCATGCGCGGCGTTGCCAATCACCACAACGCGATGGTGCGTGAGCTGCTCTACCCGACCAAGTACCAGCGGATAACTGGCTCGCATGCCCACTTGTACAAAGCGCCCAGCGCGATAACCAAAGGCTTGTTGTAATGCTTGCAAAAATTCAGCTGGCGCCATCGCTTCAAACTCATTGAGTTTGTCATTAGGCATACACCACACCAGTGAATAACGGTTATCACTCATTGGCAGTAGCGCCATTGGGCCATGTTCAGTAAAGCGCTCGAACGCCTGACCACCATGAGCTGAGTCAATCTGCACATTGGCGATCAACGCCCCTTGCTCGTAGCCTATGCTATCAAAGCCGATATTGAGTTTAGTTCGCGTAGGAGAGTTTGCGCCGTCGGCAACGACCAATAAACGACCACATACTTGCTCGCCATTATCAAGCGTTAGAAAAACTTGCTCAGGACATTGTGTTATTTCAGTCACCTGATTTGGGCAAAATAGCGTGACGTTAAGGCCTGCGAGTTGCTCATGTAAAAAGCTGCCATAAGGATTGACTTCAACCACATAGCCTAAGGCTTGCTCACCATAATCTTCAGGCCGGATCCACGCTTTACCAAAGTGGCCTCTATCAGAAACATTGACCTGTGTGATTGGCTCAACGTATTGCCACTGGGGATTAAATAGATTTAGCTTGCCCAAAAATGCAACCGACTGTGCAGCAAGTGCAATACTGCGGTCATCAAAACTCGGGTGCTGTTTACCTTTCGGTGCGAAGGCTTCAATAACCGCAATGTTCGCCTGCGGAGAGGCTTTTTTCATGGCAATAGCGGCGCTGGCTCCTGCCATACCACCGCCAACCACGACGACATCAAACTGTTGCACGCAATGTGTCCACTAGTTATTCATTAATGCTTCTATTTCTGTGATGGTTTTTGGCACCAACGCGGTTAAATTTTCATAACCGGTGTCTGTAACCAACAAATCATCTTCGATACGAATGCCAATACCTTTGTATTCATCAGGGACTTGCGCATCTTCGTCAAAATACAGACCAGGCTCAATGGTGAGCACCATACCAGGTTCAAATGGACGATCCGCTTCGTCTAACTTATATTCACCAACATCGTGAACATCAAGACCGAGCCAATGACCCAAACCGTGCATATAAAATGCTTTACATGCCTGAGCATCTAACAGCTCGTTTACGTCACCCGCAAGAATACCCAAATCTACAAGCCCCTCAGTCAATACTTTCATCGCGACTTGATTTGCTTTAACTAACGTGCCACCGGGTTTAACCTCGTTAAAGGCGGCATATTGTGCTGCCAATACTAGGTCATATACTTTGCGCTGAGCATCAGTAAACTGGCCATTTACTGGGAACGTACGAGTTATATCTGCCGCATAGCCTTCCAGTTCACAACCCGAATCAATCAGTATCAAGTCACCGTCTTGTAGCGCGTCACAGTTGTCGGTGTAGTGTAAAATCGTTGCATTGATACCGCTACCCACGATGGTGCCATAGGCTGGGTGACGCGCACCGTTCATTGCATAGTGATGGTGAATTTCAGCTTCAAGCTGGTATTCCGTCGCTCTCGGCTTTGCAAACTGCATCGCGCGTATGTGCGCTTCTGCGCTAATTCTGCCCGCTTCGCGCATCACGGCGATTTCCGCATCTGACTTAAACAAGCGCATTTCATGCACAAGTGGGCGAATATCTTTGATTATCTCAGGTGCGCGATAGCCCTTTTTTGGCGCGCCACGTAATGTACTCAGTAACTGCCAAACCTTATCATCAAATGCGCTGTACGTGCCTTGGCCGTAGAACAATACCTTGCGGCCATTCACGAGATTGAGTAGCTCATCGTCTAAGTCACTAAGTGCAAAGGTATGGTCAAGTTCAAGTTGCGACTTAGCTTGCTCATAGCCCATACGGCGACCATGCCAAATCTCAGCAACCTTATCTTTATTACGACAGAACAACGTAGACTGACCGTTGCCCTCGCGGTCTTTTGTTAATACTAAAACCGCATCAGGCTCTTTGAAGCCAGTGAGATAAAAAAAAGTCACTGTCTTGACGAAACGGAAACTCAGTATCGCGGCTACGGGTTAATTCAACAGCCGCAGGAATAATTGCGACGGCATTATTATCAAGTGCTGCAATAAGGCGCGCACGGCGTGCTACAAACTCGCTGTTTTTAATCATAATTAATGTATCGTTTTTGATGTGCCAACAGACTGCGATTCTTTACCCATTTCGGCAAAGCACAACAGTGTAGAAACTCGAACATACTCAATCACTTCAAGTAATGCTTCTTGATCTTCGTTAGAGTCTTCAAAGCCGGTATCCAGCTTTGTGATCTCGCTAAAGTCGTTGATCACCTCTTTCACGTCTGAAGATAACTTGCCATAGTCTTTTTGCTTTAGACCAAAGCCTAGTAAAAAGCCCGATACCCAAGCTATCAAGGCATTCGCTTGGTCATGCAATGATTCGTCTTCCGGCGGTAAATATAATTCAAACTGGAACTCACCGTCGTTGAAGTGTTCAGCGACTTGCTTGTAAAGGTCGATGCAAAATTCCCGTATTGGCGCTGAGAATTTTTGACCATCATTAAATACATCGCTTAGTAACCCTAAATACTCAGAGTCTTCGATATTCAGGCCACAGGCCAATAGCCCAGATATGGTGCCGTGAACTTCGGCAGGGGCAATAAATAATTCGTGTTTTTCTAATAGCAATTGAGCTTGCTGGTAGTCTTTGAATTCGCTCATGATACTTTCCCAAGCAATTGATACTCCAATGCTACCACCGCAGCCAGCGCAACTCCAACGAATTGTATGATCAACCTCAAAGCTGAACTAAAATTCACCACTTTTTACAACCTCAGTGTACAGGGAAAGTTTTGCACTTCACTTTACATTGAGGTTGTGAGTGCGTGGCTGTTCATCTCAGTATTACTTGCCGTTGGCTTCTACCTTGATTAATTCAGCGAGTAACTCTGGGTCTTGTGACATAGCAACGGGTAACTGCTGACTCAACGCCATGAAATTTTGATTGTGTGTTGATGTGATAGAGAGCGAAAGGGCGTTCATTCCCAAAGCAAAGTCATTGATAGCCTGCTGTACCTCATGTGGCAAAAACATCATCTGTAGTTGCTGCGCAACAGCAGCTCGAAAGTCAGCTAAGGTCATCCCCTGCTGAGCCACCTCCGACTCAATAAATTCTGAGAGCGTACCCTGATTATTGATGGTAAGCGCAAGAGACTTAAATTGCAGTGACTGCATCGCGGCCATTAATTGCGACTGTAATTGCAATTCCTGCTCAAGGCTTAATGTTTGACTATCCAGCTTCGATGCCGCCAACGAGACTTCCATCAATTTTTTACTGTTGCCTAAAGAGATAGTGAAGTCTCCTTGTGCTACTTCATCAGCTAAAACCATCAGCGCAAACTCACTGTCGCCAGATGCTTCATCAAAGGAGAAGCTGGTTTTCACATGATATGTTGCCGCGAGCAGCTCAGGTGAAGTACCTTGTGAAAATACATCAGCTTTACTGTTGAGTTTTATCCCTACAAATTCGAGCTCAGTGAGTGGGCTTATCTTGTCTTGCTCGTAACCGGCAATACTTAGCTTATCAATAGTCAACTCTGGAGCACTTTGCGCTAATGATGAAATCTGTAATTGTGTGATCTCTACATCCCGTGTCAACAAATCAACGGAGCTGCTGGCAAAATCAACATCAAGACCCGTGTCAGCTTCAAAACCAGCTATCTTTTGAGTGATCGCTTGTTCTATCTGGTCATTGACATAATAGTTTACACCAACATATCCAGCGCCAGCTAAGGCTGCGGCCACCAATACTACTGTGGTTTTATTCATTTTTTACTCCGTTTTTAAAAAAGCGCCTCAAGTGCTTCACTTAGGCTCGAGACAGCAACGATTTCCATCCCTTCAATTTTTTCTTTTGGTTGATTTGCTTTTGGCACAATGGCTCGTGTAAAGCCATGTTTTGAAGCTTCACGCAAACGCTCTTGTCCGCTAGGTACAGGGCGGATCTCTCCACCAAGCCCCACCTCACCAAATACCACAAGCTGCCTATCTAGTGATTGATTTTTAAAGCTCGACACAAGCGCTGCAATCAAGGCCAGATCAGCGCTGGTTTCGGTGACTTTGACCCCACCCACCACATTGACAAAAACATCTTGATCCGACACTTGTAATCCACCATGACGATGCAACACCGCAAGTAACATGGCTAAACGGTTTTGCTCCAAACCAACAGTGACGCGACGAGGGTTCGCCAGTTGCGAATAGTCAACCAAAGCCTGGACTTCTACCAATAGCGGTCTTGTACCTTCCCAAATCACCATCACCAAAGAACCGGGAGTTTGTGCCTCACCGCGATTAAGGAAAATAGCAGACGGGTTACTTACTTCTTTCAAGCCTTGACTGGTCATCGCGAAGACACCTAGCTCATTGACCGCGCCAAAGCGATTTTTATTGCCTCGCAACGTTCTAAAGCGGCTGTCAGCGCTGCCCTCTAATAAGATTGAGCAGTCAATACAGTGCTCTAGTACTTTCGGCCCTGCTAATGTTCCGTCTTTAGTCACATGACCAACCATGATAATGGCAACCTGATTTTGCTTTGCAAAGCGTGTTAAATATGCGGCGCTCTCTCGAACTTGAGAAACAGAACCCGGCGCTGATTGAATATCATTCATGTGCATAACTTGAATGGAGTCTATTACCATGATGCTGGGCTTTTCTCTGAGCGCAAGCTGGCAGATGGTTTCTACGTTGGTTTCTGCTAACGTTTTTAGTTTATTAGTAGGCAAGCCCAATCGCGTTGCTCGCATGGCAACTTGTTGTAGGGACTCCTCTCCCGTCACATATAACGTATTCATGCTCTCGGCTAAGCGACACATCGTTTGCAGCAACACAGTACTTTTACCAGCACCTGGACTACCGCCGATTAATATTGCGCTTCCTGGAACAACTCCGCCGCCCAAAACACGGTCAAACTCGGTAAAACCAGTTGAAAACCTGGGTAACTGCTCCAGGTTTACTTCATCTAAGGTTTGTACTTTCGCTTCAACAAAGCCTGCATAACCTGAGGTCACGCCACCTTGTGGCGCAGCTTTAGCCGATGGAACCCGAAATTCCGTTACCGTATTCCACGCCTTACACTCAGAACATTGCCCTTGCCAACGCGCAAACTCTGCTCCACAATCACTACATACAAATGCTGTTTTCTTTTTTGCCATAAATTACAGGTATATATCTTGCTTAAACATAATAATCGATAAAGAATAAACTAATAATACGCCAAAGTTGACATAATATTGGCGTTGACCCTAAGGTCACATTAAAACGAGCGCGTGTAAAACTATTTATGCCTGAAGATAGATTACAAAAATATCAGAGCTTAATTGATGATTTAAAGCTGGATCTTGGTGACCCTGCTTTTGATCGCATTTTTAAGCAACGCACTGCGGAGCTATCCAAGCCAGACCAATTTCTACTGAAAATGGAAATGTCTAGGTTGTCTCAGCCCGTGGCTAGATTTATTGACCTCAGAGGACAAGTTGCAGGTCAAGTTAAGCCTTATGAATACGAGGGCAAACAGCATTTTATGGATGATGTTGCTATCGATGTTTTTGAGCAGGAAGTGGCTAGACATGGCGGCTATACCCTAGCTGTTTATGAAGCCGTGATGAGCACCGAAAACAACTACAAGGTGATGCAGAAGCAAGCAAAAGAGCGTGAAGAAGAAGTAGAAAAAGACGCTGAAAACCATAACTATACAAAGCTTATTCGGTTTGCTTCTTATGAAAGCCGCTCTGAAGAGCGAATGAATTACTCCATTAAAATTACGGTTGAGTTAGCACAAAATCAACCTAAGATTTCAGCCACAACTTCAGATATTTCATTAAGTGGTGCAAAAATAAAATTACCGACCAATCAGCAAGTTGACCCTGGTCAAATTATCTCAATACGTTTGGTTGGTCTTGAACAAGATTTTGAACTTGGTTTAAAAGAAGGGATCCAGTATGAAGTGGTCGCTGTTGAGCCTGGCACCATAGAATATAACCAAGTGCGTTTAAAAAGAACGTTTATCGAAAAAAACCAAGGATTCGATGACTTTTTAAACAGCTTTATTCATGGTAACAAACGTCGCTACAAAATTAATTTAGATAACACCTTAGATGCCGTAGTCTGTAAAGGTTATGAGCAGTATTATTTGCCAAGAGTGTGCTCTTTGTTTGTTTTTCTAAGTGAAAAGCAACAAAAACTGTTTCCAAGTATGGTACTCACTAATGAGAATAATGCGGGTCTTAATTATTACTTTGAAGATGAAAAGAAACAATCAGCACTATACAGCGTATTCAACCAAAAGCGAGTGCAACGCCTACTTGAATTAACTGGTGCGGTAAAAGAGGCGGTATGCCATGTATTCACTCACTCAAGCCAAGGTAAAATGTATTTTTATTCTGCATTTGATTTTGAGTTAGCCGAACTGCCGCAGCTTAACGATCTGTTTTTTGCTTTTGGTAGCCAAAAAGACAGTTTTAAAAGCTTTAAAGTGCAATTAATGCCAAGTCATCATGAAGATGCCTTTATTCCTTTATCCTTGCCTGCGAGCGCGGGGAAAAACGTTGAAAAGCTTAACAAACGCCCATCACCACGAGTGCAAGGGTTTATCCAAAATGTAAAATACTTAATGCAATTGACCGACGTCACAACCCCGTCAATCAGCGAACGTTTTTTACACCTCAATTATGAAAAATCGCTAGTCAATCAGCTCAAAAAGTTTGGCCACGGCAAGTCATCAACGCCACCTTCGCTCGAAGTCGTTGCATTGGAGTATGTTAATCTCAGGGCGCATCGCCGCTATCTCTATAAAACGGCAGCGATTGTCACGGTTGATGGTCATGGCGTATTCAATTGTGTTACCCGTGACTTTTCGGTTATGGGATTGCAAGTGGAGTGTGAAGAAGCGATCCCCGTTAAAAAGGGAGACTCTATTCACCTTGACTTAGTGGATCTACAGAAGCTAACTAAGCAGCACAATTTAACCAAGTTGCGCTATGAAGTTATGATGGTCAATAAAACCAGTACTATTATCAACTTAAAGGTGCAAAAAATTGGTCAGCTTGACCATAATGCAATGAGCTTCTTTAAAGTATTAATAGACAACAACAAAGACAAATTAGTTGCCTGTGACGAGGCGCCAAAAGTCCCGGGGTTATCCACAGCACTACGTAATATAGTGACAAAATCAGTATGTCAGTTTCCACTGTATTTGCACAAAGAAGCATCGCACAATACCGTTGGTGCTATCGGCCAAGGCCTGTACCCGACATCCTTGCACCACCTGCTCCACTCTTTTAGCGATAACAGTGACAACACCATAGATGCAAAAGCGATTTTTCCTGAGCGCTTTGTCGAAGAAAAGCTAAGTGACGTGTTAAAAGGGCAAACTAGGCAGGATAAGCCGCTGAAATTTTTGGTTTTTATCAAGTTTGACTCGGAGCAAAAAACACAGCATGAAGCGATAAGCTCACAAGTCATTGCACAAGAGGAATCACTTGATAGCTTATATCTATTCGCTAAAAAAGCATTACGCAACGACCTATTATTCGTATATCAGCTCTACGTATCAAAAACTGGTCGCCCAGATATGGATTACTTGGCCAATGAATTGCGCTACGTCAGCCATTACGCGATTCATAAAGCCAAGGACTTAGAAGAAGCGCTGTGGTCAATTACAGGTGTCTGTGATTTGGTTGATGTAAGTGAATATGTGATCAATAACATGGGGTTTGATGCACCACTTATTCACGCTATGGAAGAAAAGAAAAAACACTGGCTAGAAGCCAACTTTAAGCATTAGCCGTATGACGTTGTGGCAACGAGCGCATACGGCCGCTTGTGTTCGTGTAATATAACACTGAGGTTATTCTATCCAGCCAAACAAAGTTAGCATAGCGATAATAACGAGATAAAATAAAATGTTGCGTTTAACCAAACGCATCATACAACTGGCCTCAAAGGTACACCCTAAAAATTGCTGTTCAATCTGTTCAGCTGCTAACGCTGTGGTTGTGATTATCTTTCGATTTGTGGTTTTGAAATCTAATACATGCTTTAGCCAAGTTGAGGTGCCCTTGGTGAAATTACCGATGATCAAAAAACCAAAACTGGCGATCCGTGCAGGTATCCAGTTAAGCCAATAAAACAGCCTACATAGTTGCTCAGATACATGCTGCATAGGCGGAGCCTCTTGCTCGTGTTGCCAGTGTACAACCTGCCTAACTGCCGCATACAACACCGCCCCCGGAGCACCAAGTGCCACGAACCAAAATATCACGCCACAATAGTGTTGAAAGTTAATCCAAGAAAGGGTCTGTCCAAAAGTCTCGCCGCCAGGCTCATCTTCCAGTTTATCTTGCCCCATCTGCCACGCATACAGTGACGCCGCCTCGTTATCACCTCGAGTTAAGGCATTTAAGTATCCTTTGTACAGCTTGCGATATTTGGCACAACCAAAACAAATCAGCAAAATACAAATATTGACTGCAAACTGCCAAACCGCAAAGTCGCTAAAGTTATAAATTAGCGCAACCGCTAAAGCAGGCAGCACAAGCCAAATCATAATACCCAAATGTGTTCCTAATATACCGCCTGAACGTGTCCATGATTTGGTTTTGCTGTGATAGTTTTGCAGATAAAAGTCAGCTTGCCAGTGCTGCGCACGGGCGCCGAGTCGTTCAATTATAAGCGCAATAATGATAGAAATTAGAATCATGCTTACTTAACTCTCTTGGTTATTTAACAAGGAAAAATAGTGTTGCCAATCAAAAGCAGCGCCGGGATCTGTTTTACGCCCGGGTGCAATATCGTTATGTCCCACAATACGATCATTTGTGATCTTTGGATAGTAATGCTGAAGCCAACGCGTTGTTTTTACTAAACTCATGTATTGCGCTTGAGTGTAGGCGATGGTGTCTGTCCCCTCTAATTCAATCCCGATAGCAAAATCATTGCATCCTGCTTTTCCCTGCCACTGGGACACACCAGCGTGCCATGCTCGCTCACTAAATGAGACATATTGGGTGATGCTGCCATCGCGTTTGATCACACAGTGCGCCGACACTTCAAGCCCTTTGAGATCAGCAAATGTTGGATGAGCATGACAATCAAGTTTGCCCATAAAAA